>NZ_JBGLYH010000015.1:0-73040 GCF_041414475.1 Pseudodesulfovibrio karagichevae | reverse complement strand
TCTTGGTGGCCAAGGAGGAGGGGGTACACCCGGTCCCATTCCGAACCCGGTAGTTAAGCCCTCCATCGCCGATGATACTGCATGGTAGCGTGTGGGAAAGTAGGTCGCCGCCAAGGAATATTTCAAAAGCCCTCAGTCAAACGACTGAGGGCTTTTTGCGTTGCGGACGGGGGAGATACCCGCGCTTGGGGGCGGGGCGCTCGCGACAAAGAACGGCCTCTACGGCTCTTCTCAGGCGGCGCTCCTCGGAGAGTGAGAGACCTTGTATGTCTGCCTGTTCATACCGAGCTCAGCCGCCTTTGATCTCGAAGTATTTCGGGCCGCGCTTTTCCAGGTCCCGTACGCATTGCTCCCTGGCGGAAGCGTCCGGCTCCACGAATACGAAATTGCTGTTCCAGATGAAACTCTTCTTGGCGTCCTCTTCCGTTTGCGCGGTCAGGGACAAGGACATATTGTCGCCCTGGCCGATGTGCAGGAGATTTGCCTGCCAGCCCGCCATGTGGCCGCGAAGGTGCGTGTACGCGAGGATGAAGACGCCCGCTGATGTCGGCAAACCCTCGCTTTTGGGCAACAGGGTGAAGATATAATCCTTGCCTGATGCCCCGGTGAAGGTCCATTCGCCTTGTCTGATCATGGTGGAGTGTCTTAGTCTTTCGTGGTTTTCGCCAAGCGATGTTTGAAGGAAGGCCTCGAAGTTTCTTGAGGCGTGCATGCCTCTCCAATTCGAACATATTTCATGGTCCAAGCCAAGTGCGCCCTATTGCGAGAAATAACCTTGCGGGGCATGGATGTGTCTGAGATACTGATCTTAGCCGGATTATTTTAGCGTAAGGAGGGGTTATGGCGACTTTGAAAGCTGTTCCCAAGGTCATACCCATCCGGAACAAGGAAATCACCAAGCAGAAGCTGGTCAGGGCCGTGGGCAAGGTGCTTGCCGAGGTCGGGTTCCAGCGTCTGGGCGTCAATATGATCGCCCGTGAGGCCGGAGTGGATAAGAAGTTGATCTACCGGTATTACCACGGGTTGCAAGGGCTTGTGGCCGAGTATGGCCGGACCGTGGACTTCTGGCCCACGGCCGAGGAGCTGCTCGGCGAGGATGCGGAGCGGATCCGGGAGATGGCCCCGCATGAGCTCATGTCCCAGTTCTTCAAGCGGTATCTGAGGGCCATACTGCGCAGGCCGCAGACCCTCGAGATCCTGGCCTGGGAAGGCGTCGTGCGCAACGACCTGACCCGCGCCCTCGAGGAGGTCCGGGTCAAGACCGCGCTGGAGTTCTTCGAATTGATGCAGTCCGATCCGCCCGAGGAGGTGGACCTGTCCGCGCTGGTCATGATCCTGGCGGGGGCGGTCAATTTCCTGGCCGTCCGGTCGCGCAGACACCGCAGCCTGGGCGGGGTTGACCTGCAGTCCGAAGCCGGATGGAAGCGGATCGACGACACCTTGGACCTGATGCTGGAACGAATGCTGAAACAATAACAAAGGTCCGGGATCATCCCCCGGGCCTTCTATCTTGCCTGCCAGGGCATGCCTGCCAGGGCATGCCTGCCCATGGTGGATTTTTCATCACGAATCGGGAAACCTGCGCACTCTTGGCCGTTGCGCTGCTGAAGCAATGATGGGCCGTGGCCGGGCGTACTACCGTTGCCCTTGCCAATCCTGCAGCCTCGGACCGCCCGGTGGGCCCCTCTCTCGGTCTGCCGATGGCGCAGGGGATCCCCTCCACATCATGTCGACCCGACTCAACGAAGAGGGCGCGCAGCGCAGCGGAAGGTTTGATGCGCGGGTGATCGACACGAACAGGCATTAAAGTACGGCGTTCGCTCTGTCGAAGAAATGCTCTTTTGGAGGAATGTGCAATAACAAAAGAGGATTCGTCTACCGGATCCGTCCGAAGTGCCCTATTGTATGGAAGTAAACTCACCGGGGGATTTCTCCTCGGAAAAAGCAAAGGGGCAGATTATGAATCTGATGGAAATACCGTCCACAATCACTTCACTGGGCCATTGGCTGTCGGGGGGACTCATTTGTTCCCTGACCGTGAACATCCTTGTCATGACAGTAGTGCTGCTCGGCGCTGTCCGGTTCATCATGCCGTTCCGGTCTGGCCGCCTCCTGTTTCAGCGGCTTCCCATCCGCTTTCGCCGGCGACACGGGCGATGACGGAAGGCGAATCCGGCGGCACAAGGAATGATAAGCCCCGTTGAAACGCTTATTCTATCTTGGGGGCGGCCATTTTTCTATCCGCTCATTCGCAGTTCCGGACGATCAGGCAAAAATCCTCCATAAATGTGCACGCAACCAGGCGCGCCCATGGTTATATTCCATGCCGTGATCAGGCGGAGAGCGCCGCCTTTACGGAGACAACGGAGAACTGCGCGCCGTATGGCCTTCCTGCCGGATTGGCGAGTATCGGGCAACCGCCAACTAGCTTGGGATATGGCGAATATTCAATGAACCGAGACAAAGGGCGAGGGGGCCGCTGTCCCATCGTCAGGATGCAAGAACATGAAGATACTTTACTACGACTGCTTCGCCGGGATCAGCGGCGACATGAATCTGGCCGCCATGATCGACCTCGGCGTGGAGCCGGAGTTCCTGCGGGCGGAGCTGGACAAGCTCGGCCTGGGGGACGAGTTCCGGCTGGACGTCACCCGGGACGCCCGCAACGGCATTCACGGCACGCGCGTGGATGTCCGCCTGGCGGCTGAAGCCGGTGAGGAGCACGGCCATGCCCACGACCATGTTCATGGCCACGACCACGCCTCTGACCATGCCCACCATCACGACGGCCATGAAGGCCATGTCCATGCGCATGGGGATGAGGCGCACGTCCACGGCCCGCACCGCAGCTTCGCGGACATCCGCGAGATCATCATGCATAGCGGCCTGGCGGACGCGGTCAAGGAGACCAGCCTGGGCATATTCCGCCGCGTAGCCGAGGCCGAGGCCAGGGTGCACGGCAGGCCCGTGGACGAGGTTCGTTTTCACGAGGTCGGGGCCACCGACTCCATCGTGGACATCGTCGGAGCGGCCATCTGCTATCACTGGCTGGGCGTGGACGCGGTCTGGGCCTCGCCGGTGGAGCTGGGCAGCGGGTTCGTCCGTTGCGCCCACGGCGTCATTCCCGTGCCCGCTCCGGCCACGGTGGAGATCCTCCACGGCATCCCGACCGTCAGCGGCGGTACGGACATGGAGTCCACCACGCCCACGGGCGCGGCCATCGTCGCCGAACTGGCCGATGAATTCACCTCAACCCCGTCCATGACGGTCACCAGGACCGGCTACGGCGTGGGGCATCGGAAGTCGCCGTTGCGGCCCAACCTGCTGCGCGTCCACCTGGCCGAGGTGGCCCGGTCCTCCCTCGCCAAGGTCAGCCGGGCGCGTCTGCTGCAGTGCAACATCGACGACATGACCGGGGAGATGCTCGGCCATACCATGGACCTGCTTCTGGAGCAGGGGGCCATGGACGTCCACTTCACGCCCACCATCATGAAGAAGAACCGTCCGGCGACCATGCTCTCCCTGCTCTGCGCCGAGGCGGACGAAGGGCGTTTCAAGGAGCTTCTCTTCCGGCACACCGCGACCCTCGGGGTGAAGAGCTTTGCCCTGGAAAAGACGGAGCTGGAGCGGCGGTTCGATACCCTCGAGACTCCGCTCGGGCCGGTGACCATGAAGCGGGCGCTGCTCGACGGCGAGATCCTGCGATCCAAGCCGGAATACGAGGAGTGCCGGGAAATGGCCCGGCGAAACGGCCTTCCCCTGGCCGAGGTCTATGCCCTCATCGCCGGGCTGGACAAGGAGTAGCGCCATGTCCCTCACCCAACAGCAGAAGAAACAATATGCCGCGCTGCTGGCCGAGATATATGGCCTGGAGCGCGTGCTGGTGGCCTTTTCCGGTGGCGTGGACAGCGCCCTGTTGCTGTACGCCGCAAAGCGCGCCGTGGGCGAGTCCGTCCTGGCGGTGACGTTCGCCACGCCGTATTCCCCCGAGGCGGAGACGGCCTGCGCCGTTGAATTCGCCAGGACCCTCGGCGTCCGCCACATGCTCGTAGGGCTGCCCATTCCCGACGACCTCCGCGATAATCCTCCGGAGCGCTGTTACCTGTGCAAGCGCACGCTGTTCGGCGAGCTTGTCCGCATCGCCGGGGAGGAGAACATCCGGCACATCCTCGACGGCAGCAACCTCGACGACCTGGGCGACCATCGGCCCGGCCGCAGGGCGGCCAGGGAACTGGGTGTGCGCAGCCCGCTGCTCGACGCCGGGTTGACCAAGCAGGACATCCGCGACCTCTCGCTGGAGTATGACCTGCCCACCTGGAACAAGCCCGCCGGGGCGTGCCTGCTTACGCGCCTGCCCCACGGTACAAGGGTGGAGGAGGCGGAACTCAAGCGCATCGACGCGGGGGAAAGCTATTTGAAAGGCCTGGGCTTCGCCTCGGTCAGGCTGCGCAGCCACGGAGACGTGGCCCGCATCGAGCTGCCATCCGACGATATTGCGGCCTGCCTGGAGAGCGGCGCAAGGAAGCTGATCGACGACCGCCTGAAGGTGCTGGGCTACCGGCATGTGGCCGTGGACCTGGCGGGCTACCGTGTGGGCAGCCTCAACGAGCCGGAAGCGTCCGGCCCCAAGGAGTAACGACATGACCAACGACGCATTGACCGAACTGCTGTCCGGAATCCGCGACGGCAGGGTCTCGGTCGAGAACGGGATCGAGCGGTTGCGCGACCTCCCGTACATGGACCTGGGACACACCAAGTTCGACCTGCACCGCGCCCTGCGCAACGGCTTCCCCGAGGTTATCTACGGCGAGGGCAAGACCCCGGAGCAGGTGGGCGAGATATTCACGCGCATGGGCGACCGCGCCAATATCCTGGCCACCCGCGTGTCGCGGGAGATGGCCGATCACGTGCTGTCCGTCTGCCCGGACGCGGAGTACAACGCCATGGGGCGGACCCTGACCCTGGCCCGGAAGCCCATCGCCTACCAGGAGGGGGAAATCGCCATCGTCACGGCCGGGACCTCGGATCTGAGCGTGGCCGAGGAGGCCCGCGTCACCTGCGAGATGCTCGGCAGCCACGCCCGGATCACCTCCGACGTGGGCGTGGCGGGCATCCACCGCTTGCTGGACCGGCTCGACGACCTTCGCAAGGCGCGGGTGATCATCGTCATCGCGGGCATGGAAGGGGCCTTGTCCAGCGTCATCGGCGGCCTGGTCTCCCAGCCCATCATCGCCGTGCCCACCTCGGTCGGCTACGGGGCGTCCTTCTCCGGCCTGTCGGCCCTGCTCGGCATGCTCACCTCCTGCGCCAGCGGCGTGACCGTGGTCAACATCGACAACGGCTTCGGCGCGGCCTGCGCCGCCTGCAAGATCAACAAGCTTTGAGATTCGATGGATGCCGGGCGGGCGGAAACGAGGCGGCCCCGGTGGCGCGGTTCACCGGGAAGGGGAGCGGTTCATCCCTTTCCGCGACGGGCTCGCCTGTCGGATACTCCATACGCGCATTGCGACATAGTGAAAGGGAGTGGCGGTATACACCGTCACTCCCTTGCATTTACTTGAATTAGACCGAAACGTTACTTTTTCTTTGCGGTTGTGCGTTTGGTCCAGAGTTGCATCTCTTTCATCTTCTTGCGGCGTTCCCTTTGCAGGGACTTGCAGACCAGGGGCAACTTCTTCTTGTAGCCGCACTGTTCCCGGTATTCTTCCGGGGTCAGGCCGTGCGTGGCAAGATGCTTCTTCGTAAGCACCTTGAAAGACTTGCCGCAGGCACAGCAGAGAATGGACTTCTCCCGGATTGCCTTCTGGGGATCGACGGCGGCGGAGGTGGCGCTCTCAACCACGTCGCCTTCGGCAATGGCTTTGATGCCGGCGGCCAGTTTCTGTACCATGGAGGTGATCTCTTCCTCGGTCATGGTCCGCACGCTTGCCTGCGCCTTCACAATCTCCAATGCCTCTTGCAAGTAATCTTCCATATAAATCTCCTTGTTGCTCGGACCTTCAAACATACAGTGCCGAAGCAACTGTTCCGAGTCCGATGTTGTAATGCAAAAGTTTCACCGCAGCTAAATCGTATTCAACATACGGCGTCGTGTGTCAAGAAAATTGCATAATATTGAGAGAAAGAATAACGCTTTCGAGGGATATGGTGTGGAAAACAGGGAGATCGGACCTTGGAGACGCACCGGCCTTGATTCCTCTCCCGGGGTGCAGTATATGATAATGCGTTGAGTCGATAGTATCGAGTAATGCACAATCAATGGAGAGTGAAATGGGTTCCGAGGGAAATAAAATCCATAAATTGGAGGCTGTTCAGGTGAATAAGGAAACCACTGCCGAAACCGGGCAGCAAGCCGCGCCCGCATCGGCCGCCAACGCCACCAGCCGGGACATGAGCAAGGTCGCGGTCATCGTCTCCCTGCTCGTGGTCGTCCTGTTGGTCATCTTCTTTTTCGGCATGAACAGGAATATCGCCGGGCTCACCGAAGAGGTGAAGAGTCTGGGCGAACTACGCCAGGACGTCTCCCAACTTGACGGCCGCATGGTCAAGATGGAGGAGGGCCTCCCGCTCCAGATGAAGCGGCTCCTCGCCCTGGACATGGTCAACGAGATGGCCATGAAGTCCGCCTACCTCGGCAACACGCTCGACGACCAGGCCCTGCGCGACAAGATGCAGACCATCCTCCAGTCCCTTAAGGAAGTTCGCGGCGAACTGGAAAAGTAGTCTTTCGCCATATGGATCGATTCCGCTGAGGTGCGGCGCTCTGTGCGCCGCACCTTTTTTTTGCGGCTTTTGTCTTGATCAATTGTGTTCATCGTTGTGCAAAAATAGGTTGACATGGCGATATATTCTTAATAATGATCAATTAAATGATTAATGATCAACAGGGGCTTTAGGGGTGAACAAGAAATTTATCAGTTTGCGCGAGGTGGGCAGGCGGTTGGATATACCGCCGTCCACTATCGTGTATTACAAGGATAAATTTGAACGGTTCATCCCTTCCGAGGGCGGCGGTGGACGCCGGACGCGGTATCCTGTCGAGGTCTTGGAAATCTTCAGGAGGATTCGGAAAATGTTCAACGACAATTGGTCAACTGAACAAATTGAACAAGAATTAGCTTTGAAGTTCGGGTTGTTAATGAATGATCAACGGTCTGATCAACAATTTGAACAACCGATTTCGTCCAGCGCCATGCAGGACCTGGCCGGGGTCCTGGCGCGGATGTCCGACGCGCTGGACAACCAGTCCCTGTTCCGCAGTGAGATCCGTTCCCTGCGGGACGAGGTGGCCGCCCTGCGGGCCGAGCGCGAGGCCGAGTCGGCCAGGCGCGAAGCCGAGTCGGCCAGACAGGAGGAGGCCGTCCGCACGCTGCGCGAGGAAGTCGCCTCGCTCAAGCGCAGGCTGTCGTCCGGGCAGGGCGACGGCTCCGGCATCGACTTCCCGCCCGCGGAGTTCCTGGCCAGCCCGCTGGTCATCGCCTCTGGCGGCGAGTTCCTCGGCGTGCAGGGCAAGGGCAAGCATTTCTCCCTCAAGGACTTCGTCCAGCTCATCGAGCGCAAGGAGTCGGCCACCGTGGCGGTGGAGACCTCCTGGAAACGGCAGGACGGCCACTGGGTGCTCGTGGTGCGCACCGAGAGCGCCGAGGGCGGCCGCGAACAGAACATCGTTCTGGTGGCCAAGAAGACGGTCACGCCCAGCCGGAACACGGTCACGGAGATCATCCGGCTGAACATCGACGGCAACGACGCTCCCGACGCGCTCCTGCTGACGTTGTTCCGCCAATTGAAGACTGTTCTCAACGGGTAACGGCCGTAATTGTTTTAACCTTCTTCTAGAAAAACTCTTGATTGATTCGGCCGTTTCCTTTATATAGCTACTGCCAAATATACTATCAGGTACTAAGTTTCGCCGGTTCATTTGGAGGAGACGGTATGCCCCAGGTCGCTGCTAGAATTACCCATGATCAGGAAAAGTGGCTCAAGGACTATTTCAAGACCAAGAGTGCCGGAGCCGAATTCATCCTGCCCTGGGCCGTTGACGTCTTTTTCAAATCCATCCGCAACGTGTCGAGCGATTTTTCCGTTGCCGAGCTCAAGACCATCCTCGAATCCCACAAGGAAGTGAAGCTGCTGCCCAACCAGTCCAAGCAGGCGTACCTGCTGCTTCGGGTGGAGGAGGCGTGCGACGAGCACAGCGTGCACATCCAGCATGGCGCGAGCAAGAGCAACCTCGAGGTGAAGCTGCGCCGCCTGACGGACCTCCAGGCCACCGCCCTGATGATATGGGCCACGGCCTACTGGGTCAGCAAGGCCTGGAACGGCGTCTCCATCGAGGATTACGTCAAGCTTTCCTGCGGTTGATCGGCGGCCATCGGGCCGTCTCCGTTTTTTACTGCGATTGTCGGATGCTGGTGTCGTCACCCTCCGGCGATCGTTGTTTTTTGCCGGTGAGTGTTTTCTGGGAGGAAAACCATGGATAGACTTCCTTGCGTCCTGACCATCGCCGGGTCCGACTCCGGCGGCGGGGCGGGCATCCAGGCCGATCTCAAGACCATCACCATGCTCGGCGGGTACGGGGCCAGCGTGATCACCGCCCTGACCGCCCAGAACACCGCCGCCGTGACCGGCATCCATGCTCCCTCGGCCAAGTTCGTGGCCCTGCAGCTCAAGACCGTGCTCGACGACATCAAGGTCGACGCGGCCAAGACCGGCATGCTCTTTTCCGCCCCCATCATCGAGGCCGTGGCCGCGCTGCTGCGGAAGAAGACCTTTCCGCTGGTGGTGGACCCGGTCTGCGTGGCCACGTCCGGCGGCAAGCTGCTGCAGGACGACGCGGTGGAGGCCATGGTCGACCGGATGTTCCCACTTGCCGACCTGCTGACGCCGAACCTGCCCGAGGCCGAGCTGTTCACCGGCATGAAGATCGAGAGCCGGGAGGACGTCTTCCTGGCCGGGAAGCTGCTCCTCAAGATGGGGCCCAAGGCGGTGCTCATCAAGGGCGGGCACGCCGATTCCCTGGCCGTGACCGACTGGTACATGACGCCCGGCACGGATCCGATCCCGTTCATGCAGCGGCGGGTGGACACGGATTGCACCCACGGCACCGGCTGCACCCTGTCCTCGGCCATCGCCACCGGGCTGGCCAAGGGGCTGGACATGGGCGTGGCCATCCTGCGCGGCCAGGAGTATCTGAACCTGGCCCTGCGCGCCGGATGCCGGCTCGGGCAGGGGGGCGGACCGCCGAATCACCTCGCGCCGTGGATCAAGGAGCGGGCCAGGGCCGACGTTCTGGCCTCGGTGGACGACCTGGGGCGGCGGCTGGCCGCCAGGCCCGGGCTCAAGGCCATGCTGCCGAGCGGCCGGGCCAACGTGGCCGTGGCCGTGCCCTTCGCCGATTCTCTTTCGGACGTGGCCGGGTTTTCGGGCGGGTTCATCACCACGGTCCGGGGCCGGGTGGACGTGGTCGGCTATCCCGAGTTCGGTGCGTCGGTGCGCGCGGCCTCCCTGCTGCTGGCCGCCCGCCGGGTGCGGCCCGAGGTGCATTGCGCCATGACCTTAAGCGGCGGCGGGGCGCTGCTCGACGCGCTCAAGGCCTTGGATATGGAAATAGCCTGGATGGATTGGGAGGGGCGGCCGGAATACGTCACCGGCGGGAACGGCAGCTTCGAGGAGTGGGGCGGACTGGAAACTCTCAAGGCGCATGCGGGCCCGGAAAAGGTCCGCGCCCTGGGTGATCCGGGCGGACTTGGCAGGGAACCTGCGGTCCACGTGCTGGCCTCAGACATGCCCGAATTGATCGCCGTCCTGCGGGAAATAGCCGACGAATTGGCGGAAAACCCCGGAGAAGTGTAGATTTCCGGCTCCGCGACGTCCCTATAGTGTTGACATATGCGCGAGAGCTTGCTTAAACAGCACGTTCTTTTTGCGGGCGTGGCGGAATTGGTAAACGCGCCAGATTTAGGATCTGGTACCTCACGGTTTGGGGGTTCGAGTCCCTCCGCCCGCACCACAAAATGCCATATTTACGCGCCTGCCCAGGCGTTTGAGGAGGATACGTTTCATGGAATACAATGTTGAAGAACTCTCCCCGGTGAAACGCAAGATCACCGTCGAGGTCCCCGCAGAAGAGGTCAACGCCGCCATCTCCGCCACCATCGCCCTGTATCGCATGCAGGCCGACGTCAAGGGCTTCCGCAAGGGCAAGGTGCCGTCCTCGATCATCGAGTCCAAGTTTCACAAGCAGGTCTACGGCGAAGCGACCACCGATCTGATCAACTACCAGATCAACGAAATCCTGAGCGGTCTGACCATGCAGCCCATGTCCCGCATCGACGTCGATGCCGAGGAGCTGGTCCGCGACGAAGATTTCAAGTACTCCATCGAATTCGAGGTCGCGCCCAAGCTCGACCTGCCCCAGTACAAGGGGCTGAAGATCGAGGAAGTGGACGTGGTCGTGTCCGACGAGGAGATCGCCGAAGTCGAGGGCCGCATCCTCGAGAACAACGCCGAGGTCAAGGTCATCGCCGACGTCCGTCCGCCCAAGGACGGCGAGGTCGCCTCCGTGAGCTTCGGCGCCTACCGCGACGGCCAGATCGTCGAGGGCATCCAGGCCGAGAACTTCGACCTGGTCCTGGGCCAGAACCAGGCCCTGCCCGAGTTCGAAGACATGATCAAGACTCTGAGCTCCGGCGAATCCGGCGAGACCGACATCACCTTCCCGGCCGATTTCATCAACGAGAACCTGGCCGGCAAGACCGTGACCATGAAGGCCAAGCTGCACGCGGTCAAGGAGCGCATCAAGCCCGAGATGACCGACGCCGTGGCCCAGAAAGCCGGTTTCAAGGACGTCGAGACCATGCGTACCGGCATCCGTGAGTCCTACGCCTCCCAGCGCAAGCAGATGAACAAGTCCGCGGCCCAGAACGAGCTGCTGAACAACATCATCGGCAGCATCGAGGAATTCCCGCTGCCGCCGGCCATGGTCGAGGACCGCATCGACCGCCTGCTCAAGGACCTGGAATACCGCCTGGACCGCCAGGGCAAGGGCTTCCAGTCCCTGGGCAAGACCCCGGAGGAGCTGCGCGAGGGCTTCCGTCCCGAGGCCGAAGCCTCGGTCAAGTCCGAGATATTCCTGCTGGCCGTGGCCGCAGAGGAAGGGCTGGAAATCTCCCCCGAGGAGATCGAGGCCACCCTGTCCCAGCTGGCCATGCAGTCCCGCCAGCCCCTGCACGAGCTGAAGAAGTACTATGAGGACAACAACCTCATCGTGCCCCTCAAGGATCGTCTGCTGTGCGACAAGGCCTCCGAGCTCATCTACGACTCCGCCGAGGTCAAGCTGATCGCGTCGCCCACCGCCGGCGCCGCCAAGAAGGCTCCGGCCGAGAAGACCGAGGACGCCGGTGAGACGAAATCCGGCGGCATCCAGTTCACGGACAAGGCCGAGGCCGTGGAATGGGCCGTGGCCAACCTGGGCCTCAAGGAGACCACCGCCAAGGGGTACTCCCTGGCCAAGCTCCAGGAGCGCGCCGACAAGTTCGAGGCCGAACAGGCCTAGCCCTGAGCACCGATTGAAGACAAGCGGCGGTCCGGGAGCTTCCGGGCCGCCGTTTTTTTGCACCCGCCCTTGACCTTGCCCTCCGGATGCCTATTTGGTTCCGGTAGCGGGGTAAGTTTCCCCTTGTCCTTACAGGGGAAATATCTCATACTGAATGACGTAAAACTGAGTGGATACGGGTGTTGTACGCCCGATTAAGGGTGCGTGAGGGCTAACGTTTCCCCTCCGGACATCCGATAAACCGCCCAAGAGCCTTCAAGGAGACATACATGGTCGCCATTCCGATGGTCATCGAAACAACCGGTCGTACGGAGCGCGCGTACGACATCTATTCCCGGCTTCTGAAAGACCGGATCATACTGCTCGGCACCGCCATCGACGATCACGTGGCCAGCCTGATCTGCGCCCAGCTCCTGTTCCTGGAGTCCGAAGACCCGGAAAAGGAAATCTACATGTACATCAACTCGCCGGGCGGCGTGGTCACCTCCGGCATGGCCATCTACGACACCATGCAGTACATCTCCGCGCCGGTGGCAACCCTGTGCCTGGGCCAGGCGGCCAGCATGGCCTCCCTGCTGCTCTGCGCGGGAGAGAAGGGCATGCGCTACGCCCTGCCGCACAGCCGCATCCTGATCCACCAGCCGCTGGGCGGCGCGCAGGGCCAGGCTTCGGACATCTCCATCCATGCCAGGGAAATCCTGCGCATGAAGGATGAGCTCAACGGGATCATGGCCCACCACACGGGCCAGTCCATCGAGAAGATCACCGCGGACACCGACCGCGACTATTTCATGTCGTCCCAGGAAGCCCTTGAGTACGGACTCATCGACAAGGTCATGACGTCGAGGGCGGACGTGGACGAAAGCATCAAAGGTTAATCGCCATGACGACCGACAAGAAGAACAATTCATCCGACCTGTGCTGCTCGTTCTGCAGCAAGACCCAGGCGGAGGTGCAACGGCTCATAGCCGGGCCGGACGTATACATCTGCGATGAATGCGTTGCCCTGTGCAACGACATCATGGCCCAGGAGACCATCAGCGAGGAATTCGAGGATGGCCGTCTGCTCCCTCCGCAGGAGATCAAGGAACTGCTGGACCAGTACGTCATCGGTCAGGAACAGGCCAAGAAGATCCTGTCCGTGGCCGTGCACAACCACTACAAGCGCGTTTTCTACGCCGCCGCCAACGCCGGCGCCGACGACGTCGAGATCGACAAGTCCAACATCCTGCTCATCGGCCCTACCGGCTCGGGCAAGACGCTCCTGGCCCAGACCCTGGCCCGGGTGCTCAAGGTGCCGTTCGCCATCGCGGACGCCACCACCCTGACCGAGGCGGGCTACGTGGGCGAGGACGTGGAAAACATCCTTGTGCAGCTGCTCCAGAATGCGGACTACGACATCGACGCGGCCTCGCGCGGCATCATCTATATCGACGAGATCGACAAGGTGGCCCGCAAGGGCGATTCGCCGTCCATCACCCGCGACGTATCCGGCGAGGGCGTGCAGCAGGCCCTGCTCAAGATCATCGAGGGCACCGAGGCCAACATCCCGCCCAAGGGCGGGCGCAAGCACCCCCAGCAGGAGTTCATCCGCATGGATACCTCGAACATCCTGTTCATCCTGGGCGGCGCCTTCATCGGCCTGGACAAGATCGTGCAGCAGCGCAAGCAGGGTTCCGGCATGGGCTTCGGCGCCAAGGTCGAGGCCAAGAAGGAAATGGACCTGGGCGAGCTGTTCGCGCTGTCCGAGCCCATGGACCTGATCAAGTTCGGCCTGATCCCCGAGTTCGTCGGCCGCATCCCGGTGCAGACCGCCCTGGAGGAGCTGACCGAGGACGATCTGGTGCGCATCCTGACCCAGCCCAAGAACGCGCTCATCAAGCAGTACCGCAAGCTCTTCGAGCTGGACAAGGTGGAGCTGACCTTCACCGAGAACGCGCTGCGGGCCATCGCCAAGAAGGCCATCGAGCGCAAGACCGGCGCGCGCGGCCTGCGCAACGTGCTGGAAAGCACCATGCTCGAGATCATGTACAAGCTTCCGGCCATGCCCGACGTGCGCGAATGCGTGATCAACGCCGCCGTGGTCGAGAAGGACATGGATCCGCTTTTGATGTACCACCAGGAAGTAAAGTCCGCGTAGGGAAGTTCTCATTGACATTCCGCCCGCGGGCCTTACTTGTTGTGCATCGGCGGTGCCCATACCCCCTGATCCGGGGGGCCGCCTTATTTTAACCCTCGGAGGAATCAATGCCGACATTCAGTTTCGACGGCAAGAAATCCCCTGATCCCATGACCCTCCCGATGATGTCGTTGAGGGAAGTGGTGATGTTCCCGAAATCCATCGTCCCGCTCTTCGTGGGGCGCGAGGCCTCCATCAAGGCCATAGAGACCGCGGTCGCCGACTACGGCAAGCAGATTTTCCTGGTCACCCAGAAGAGTCCGGAAAAGGAGCACCCCGAAGCGGGCGACCTCTACCGGGTCGGTACGGTCAGCAAGATCCTGCAGATGCTCCGGCTGCCCGACGGCACCATCAAGGTGCTGTTCGAGGGCGTGGCCCGCGCCGCCTGGGACCCCGACGTCGACATGATCCCCTATGCCGAAGAGGAAGGGGACTATCCCAAGGCCCGGTTCCGGGTCCTGGACGAGGCCGGGGAGGAGACCGCCGAAGGCAAGGCCCTTATCCGCGCGGTCCAGGATTCGCTTGAGGAGTTCGGCAAGGTCAACAAGAAGGTGGCCCCCGAGGCCATCCTGGCCATGTCCACCATCAAGGACGCGGGCCAGCTCGCCGACCAGATCATGCCGCACCTCAAGATCGACTTCTCCCGCAAGCAGGAGATCCTCGAAGAGCTCGACCCCAACCGCCGTCTCGAACGCGTCTACGAGCTGCTGCTCGGCGAGATCGAGATCGTCTCCATAGAGAAGCGCGTCAAGGGGCGCGTCAAGGACCAGATGGAGAAGAACCAGCGGGAGTACTATCTCAACGAGCAGGTCAAGGCCATCAACAAGGAGATGGGCCGCGACGACGATCCGCAGGCCGAGGCGCAGGAGCTGGAGGCCCAGCTGGACGCCAAGCCCATGTCCGACGAGAACCGCGAGCGCGTCCGCAAGGAAATCAAGAAGATGCGGACCATGCAGTCGTCCAGTGCGGAGTACACCGTGGTCCGCAACTACATCGACTGGGTGCTCGACCTGCCCTGGGACAACATCAAGGACGACAAGGACGTTGACATCAAGCAGGCCCGGGCCATCCTCGACGAGGATCACTACGGCCTGGAGAAGCCCAAGGAACGCATCCTCGAATATCTGGCCGTGCAGACCCTGGTGGAGACCATGAAGGGCCCCATCCTCTGCTTCGTCGGCCCTCCCGGCGTGGGCAAGACGTCCATCGCCCGGTCCATCGCCCGGTCCATGGACCGCGAGTTCCTGCGGCTGTCCCTGGGCGGCGTGCGCGACGAGGCCGAGATCCGCGGCCACCGGCGCACCTACGTGGGGGCCATGCCCGGCAAGATCATCCAGTCGCTCAAGCGGGTGAAGTTCAACAACCCGGTCATCTGCCTGGACGAGGTGGACAAGATGTCCGCCGACTTCCGGGGCGACCCGTCCGCGGCCCTGCTCGAAGTGCTGGACCCGGAACAGAACTACGCCTTCAACGACCACTACCTGGACCTGGACTACGACCTGTCCAAGGTGTTCTTCATCACCACGGCCAACAGCCTGGAAGGCATTCCGCTGCCGCTGCAGGACCGGATGGAGATCATCCGGCTGCCCGGCTACCTGGAGACCGAGAAGGTGGAGATCGCCAAGGGGTTCCTGCTGCCCAAGCAGATCAAGCAGCACGGCCTCAAGCCCGAGAACCTGAAGGTCTCGGACAACGCCATCCTGGACGTGGTCCGCTATTACACCAAGGAAGCGGGCGTGCGCAACCTGGAGCGCGAGATCGCCTCTATCTGCCGCAAGTCCGCCATGAAGATCGTGGAGGACCACGACCGCGACAAGTCCATCCTGATCTCCAAGCAGAGCCTGCAGAAGATACTCGGCGTGACCAAGTACACCTACGGCGAGCGCGAGGAGGAGGCCCAGGTGGGCGTGTGCAACGGCCTGGCCTGGACCCAGCTCGGCGGCGAGATGCTGCTGGTGGAAGTGGTCCTCATGCCCGGCAAGGGCAAGGTGGAGATCACCGGCAAGCTCGGCGACGTCATGCAGGAGTCCGCGCGGGCGGCCGTGTCCTACATCCGCTCCCGGTCCGACCTGCTGGGCCTGAAGCCCGACTTCTACAAGCTCGTGGACATCCACATCCACGTGCCGGACGGAGCCACCCCCAAGGACGGTCCGTCCGCGGGCGTCACCCTGACCACGGCGCTCATCTCCGCGCTGCTGAACATCCCGGTGCGCAACGATCTGGCCATGACCGGCGAGATCACCCTGCGCGGCCGCGTCCTGCCCATCGGCGGGCTGCGCGAGAAGCTCCTGGCGGCCCATCGCGGGCTGATCAAGACCGTGCTCATCCCGGCGGAGAACGAGAAGAACCTGCAGGACGTGCCCAAGGACATCCTCAAGGACCTCGAAGTGATCCCGGTCAAGACCATGGACCAGGTCATCGACAGGGCGCTGGAGGGCGACTCCAGGAACGTCTGGGTGCGCAACCACGGCGAGGCCCCGGTCGCGGCCTGCCTCCTCAAGGAGGAGTTCCAGCGGCCCGCCCGCCAGTAGCCGCCTTCATTCGAATCGGAAAAGAAAGCCGGACGGTACTATTGCCGTCCGGCTTTTTTCGTGTAGGCTGAAGGGAACCTGGAGGTCCATCATGAGTGAATTGACGAGAAAGGAACGCGCCATGGGCGCGATAGTCGGCATGTACGTCGGCGACGCCCTGGGACTGGGCCCGCACTGGTATTACGACCTGGACGAACTGCGCGCCGACTACGGCGACTGGATCACGGACTACCGGCCGCCCAAGGCCGGGCGCTACCACGACGGCTGCAAGGCCGGGGACGTATCCCAGACAGGGCAGGTGTCCCTGCTCCTGCTGGCCTCCCTGGCGGAGAAGGGCGAATACGACGAGGCCGACTTCACGGCCAGACTGGACGAATTCCTCAAAACCATCGACGGTACGCCGCAGGGCGGCCGGTATACGGACATCGCCATGCGCGAGATCTGGCAGGCCCGCCGGGAGGGCAAGCCGTGGTCCGAGGCCGCCGGGCTGTCCGATTCGGGCGAGGCCGCCGTGCGCGGGGTCATGCTGGCCGCGCGCTACGCCGACGACCCGCGCGGGCTGGCCGCCCACGCCGTGGCGAACATCCGCCTGACCCATGCGGAGCCGTTCGTGGCCGCGCAGTCCCTGGCCTTCATCCTGGCCGTGTGCCGCCTGATCCGGGGCAAGACGCTGGAGAAGTCCGGCAAGTCGCTCATGGGCTGGGCCCAGAAGGAAGTGGACCGGGCGCTCATCGACGTCTTCCTCCAGCCCGGCCTGGTGCACGAGGCGGCGGTCGACCAGGACATCATGGTGGACCCGCCGGAGAGCATCGCCCGGATATACGGACTGGCCTGCCAGCTCGGCTTCATGGTCCCGGCGGCCTACTGGCTGTCCAGCCGGTTCAACGACTTCGAGACCGCCGTGCTCACGGCCGTCAACGGCGGGGGCAACAACATGGCCCGCGCCTGCCTGACCGGAGCGCTTTCCGGGGCGCGGGCCGGCTTGCGGGGTATTCCGAAGCGGTTCGTCGACGGGCTGCGCGACCGGGACGAGATACTGGCGGGCGCGGAAAAGGTGGCTTCGGTCCTGGACTAGCTTCCGGCCAGTTTCATGCCCGACAGGTCCAGGGAGCCGATGGCGGTGTACAGGGCGTTGTTGCGGAGCATCTGCATGCCCGGGTTGTCGCCCTTGCTCGTGAACGACTTGTTGTTGTGCACCGCCTCCTCGGGGTCGATGCCCTTGGTCTGGTAGTTCAGCTCCCGCTCCCTTTCCTCCTCCTTCTCCTTCTTCCTGTCGGTCTTGCCGGGCATCTTGGCCGTCATGTTCGAGATGCGGGAACGCATCTTGACGCCGGTGATCTTCTCCAGCTCGTTCTCGATGTCCCGGATGCGCGTCTTCTGCTCGTCGGTGGGGTTGCCCTCGGCCATGGCCAGGGTCTGGGCCAGGAGGTTCTGCAGGAACTCCACCCGCGCCTGTTCCTCGGGCGAGAGCTCCTTCTGGAAGGTGAAGGGCGAGCCTTCGATCTCGTCCGCGTCGGCCTCTTTGGCCTCCTCGTTCACGGTCGAGATGTTCCGCGACCGGGTCAGCAGCCGGGTGGCCGCTGTCGTGTCGGGCCAGGTGGTCGGATCGGTGGATATGTTCATGTCGTCTCCCGGGGGAAAGGATTGCCGCCCGGGAAAGACATGCAGGAATCGGTCCGGAAAAAAGGTGCCCGAAAACGAGGCGGCCCGCTCGAGGCGGGCCGCTTTGTTTCCGGTATTACTGGATTTTCGAGGTGATGTTGTGCTTGATCCAGGTCCCGTCCCACCATTCGATGGGCTGGGTGGGCACGCCGCCCACGGTGATGCCGTAGTGCAGGTGGTCGCCGCCCGCCAGGCCGGTTGACCCTGTGTGAGCGATGATCTGGCCCTTTTCGACCAGGTCGCCGGGATGCACGGCGATAGACGAGAGGTGAGCATAGAGGGATTGCAGCCCCAGTCCGTGGTCCAGGACGACCACATTGCCGTAGATGCCCAGGAAGTCGGCGAAGACCACCCGGCCGTCGTTGCCCGCCGGAACCGGCGCGTGCTGGATGCTGGCCAGGTCCAGGCCGAGGTGGGTCTGGTGATCCACCTTCTTGCCCTGGTACATGTAGTCGCGGGCGTCGGCGAAGCGCGCCCGGTTGGCCGCGTTGGGCAGGCGCACGAACGGGCCGGACCAGAGCATGGTCGGGCTGGTCTGGCGGCTGAATTCCACCAGCCTGGCCCGGTTCTCCTTGCGGATGGTGTTGTTGATGTACAGGTACTGGTCGATCAGCGAGCCCAGATTGGCGGGGATGAGCCCCTGGAATTCCGGGATGGTCTGCTCCATGAAGCTGTCGGACAGGCCGATCTTGTCATGCCGGAACTCGCGCGGGTTGGTGTGGTAGTTGAAGGACCGTTTGGCGCTGTTCCCGGCCGCGTCCGAGGCGACGATGAACGGCTGGAAGTCCTTGACCGGCACGTCCCACGGGTGGGCGAACATGCAGTAGTAGAGGTACTTGCCCGCGTTGCCCGGCTGCAGGTAGGCCGGGAAGAACCGCTCGCCCACCTGGATGCCGGTCTTGGCCGCCTCTTCGCTCAGGGCGTAGAGCATCAGCCCGGCCCCGCCCTGGTTCAGGTTGTTGACCGGGGATTCCACGTAGATGCGCGGCGGGGTCAGGTCCAGGGCGTAGGTCTTTTGGGCCTTGCTCGTGCCCGCCTGCCCGAAGGGGTAGAGGGATGAGTCGCGGGCTGTGACCTCGATGGTGAACTGTCCTTCCCGCAAGGTCCCGGAGTCCAGGGGGATGTCCTCCTGGACCTGGAGGATGCCGCCGGGGTAGGTCTTGGCGGTCAGGGGGATGCGCTTGTCGCCCTGGACGGCGTAGATCTCCAGGGACTTCAGGCCGCTGCCGGGGTCATCCACCTTGACGGTCACGACGGACCCCTTGCCGAGCTGGCCCGTGTCCGGGCCGATGGCCACCACCGGGGGGGTGGTGTCGCGAAAAATCATGAAGGCCCCGGCGCAGAGGGCCAGGAGGGCGATGATGGCGAGCATGCCCCCCAGAGGGAGTTTGCCGCCGCTTTTCTTTTTGGTCAGGCTGGTGTCTTTGTTCATGGTACTTCCTGTGTGATTAAATCTAGAGTATTTCTATAATACTCTATGGCAGGACACAAGGGGAGATGGGGAAAAGTCGGCGCCCTGGAAGCTGGGGCGGGATTCGGGAATGGTGGAAACCCAAAAAAACCGCACCCCTGGGGATGCGGCTTCGGGTTCGGATCGGGTCGGGGTCAGCTGTCCTGTTCCAGCCCTTCCATCAGGTTGATGGTCAGGCGCAGGAAGTCGGCTTCGGTGACGATGCCGACCAGGCCTCCGCCCTCGACCACGGGCAGGCACCCGTACTTGTTGTTCAGCAGGAGCCGGGCGGCGTCCTTGAGGGAGGTGTCCGGCGCGACCGACGTGATGTCCGCGCGCATGATCTCGTGAATGGGGATGCCGGAGTCGATCTCCTTCTGCGTCTCGGGGTCGAGATCGGCCAGTTTGGAGATGGTCGCCGACAGGATGTCCCGGTGGGTGATGAGCCCGCTGAAGACGTTGTCCACGGTGACGATGGGAATGTGGCGGATGCGTTGCAGGTCCATGAGTTCCCGCGCGCTGTGCAGCGAGTCGTTCTCCCTGAGGGAGAAGACGGGCGACGACATGAGATCTCTTACCTTCAGCATAGGTCCTCCTAGGTCTACCTTTACTTTCCGCCACTGGGGGAAATGTGTCAAGATTTCTGCTCCCTTTCCGGTTATTTCTTGCCCCCCGAGTTGACTTGGAGGGTAAAATCTGTTCAGCATCCCGCAGGTGTTTTCGTTCATGGAACGCCGTATTCCCAGGAGAGACGATGGTTGACCCGGTAAGGCTCAGGGAGCGCATGGTGCGCGACCAGATTCAGGCGCGCGGCGTGACGGACGAACGCGTGCTTGCGGCCATGCGCGAACTGCCGCGCCATGTTTTCGTAGAGGAGGCCCTGGCCTACAAGGCCTACAGCGACGGGCCGCTGCCCATCGGCGAGGGGCAGACCATCTCCCAGCCCTACATCGTGGCTTTGATGTCCGAACTGCTGCAGGTGGAACCGGGCATGAAGGTGCTCGAGATCGGCACCGGGTCCGGCTACCAGGCGGCCGTCCTGGCTCACATGGGGGCCGAGGTCTACACCGTGGAGCGCATCAAGAAGCTCTTCCACGCGGCGCGCAAGCGGTTCATGGACATGCGCATGTTCTCGGTCAAGCTCAAGCTGGACGATGGGACCATGGGCTGGCCCGATGAGGCCCCGTTCGACCGGATCATCGTCACGGCGGGCGGCCCCGAGGTGCCCGGCCCGCTGGTGGACCAGCTGGCCGACCCCGGCCGCATGCTCATTCCGGTGGGCGGCTCCAAGCGCAGCCAGACCCTGGTCCTGGTGGAGAAGAAGGACGGCCAGGTCACCCGCGAGGACAAGGGCGGTGTGGCCTTCGTGGACCTGGTGGGCAGCCATGGCTGGTAGCGGGAGGGCGGCGTGAGCGGAAACGGAACGAATTTCAGGGCGGCCTTCATGGCCAGCCCCGGCCCGCGGACTCCGCGCGAGGCCGCCATGCTCTGGCTCAAGGGGTTGTGCATGGGCGGGGCGGACATCATCCCCGGCGTTTCCGGGGGGACCATCGCCTTCATCACCGGCATCTACTCCCAGCTGGTGGACGCCATCCGCTCCTTCGATTTCCTCTTCGTGCGCAGGCTGCTGCGCCTGGACCTGAAGGGCGCCCTGGCCGAGGTGCACGCCCGCTTCCTGGCCTGTCTGCTGTTCGGCATCCTGACCGCCATCGTGACCATGGCCGGGGTCATGAACTACATGCTCAACAACCGCCCGGTGGAGATATGGTCCCTGTTCTTCGGGCTCATCGCGGCCTCCATCTTCGTGGTCGGGCGGGAGATCAAGCCCTTGAGCGCCGTGAACCTGGGCTTCGTCCTGCTCGGGGCCGTGGGCAGCTATCTTCTGGTGGGCATGATCCCGGTGTCCACGCCCGAGACCCTGTCCTTCATCTTTCTGTGCGGGGCCATCGCCATCTGCGCCATGATACTGCCGGGCATCAGCGGGGCCTTCCTCCTGCTCATGCTGGGCAAGTACGAATACGTGACGCGGACCCTCAAGAATCCGTTCCTGTGGGATAATTTCGTGGTCATCGCGGCCTTCGCCGCCGGGGCGGTGGTGGGCATCGTCCTGTTCTCCAGGGTGTTGCATTTCCTACTCAACCGCTGGCACGCGGCCACGGTGAGCGTGTTGACCGGATTCATGATCGGGGCCCTGCGAAAAGTCTGGCCCTGGAAAGAAGTCTTGGAATCGGCGGTCATTCGTGGGAAGATACGGGTCTTGAGGACGCAGAACGTCCTCCCCGACGGCTTCAGCGGGGAAGTGGCCCTGGCTTTGGGGCTGTTTGTCCTGGGGGTGCTCGTCGTGGTTGTCCTGGAGCGGCTTTCGAACCGCGTGAAATGAATAGGGTCTCCCTTTGGGAGAGACAGATAAAGAGAGAAACGGATATGAGTGAATGCAGTTCCGGCTCCTGCGGAGGCGGGGGCGGCGGCAAGCCGAGCGCCAAGATGCAGATCCAGGACGAGATGATCAAGTCCACCCTGGAAAAGATCAAGTACAAGCTGTTCATCATGAGCGGCAAGGGCGGAGTGGGCAAGAGTTCGGTCTCGGTCAACGTGGCCGCGGCCCTGGCGGCCAAGGGCTACAAGGTCGGCCTGCTCGACGTGGACATCCACGGCCCCTCGGTGCCGACCCTGCTCGGCATCTCCGGCACCCTGGAGACCGACCGGGGCTCCCTGATCATCCCCAAGGAATACAACGAGAACCTCCATGTGGTCTCCATGGAGTCCCTGCTCAAGGACCCGGATCAGGCCGTGCTCTGGCGCGGCCCCATGAAGACCTCGGCCATCCGCCAGTTCATCTCCGACGTGCAGTGGGGCGAACTGGACTTTCTGGTGGTCGACTCCCCTCCAGGCACCGGCGACGAGCCCATGACCGTGCTCAAGACCATCCCGGACGCCCTGTCCGTGGTGGTCACCACGCCCCAGGAGGTGTCCCTGTCCGATGTGCGCAAGTCCATCAATTTCCTTCAATACGCCAAGGCCCCGATCCTCGGGGTGGTGGAGAACATGAGCGGGCTGGTCTGCCCGCACTGCCACCAGGCCATCGACCTGTTCAAGAAGGGCGGCGGCAAGGACCTGGCCGAGAAGTACGGCCTGGACTTCCTCGGGGCCATCCCCCTGGACCCGGCCACGGTGGTGGCGGGCGACCTGGGCGTCCCGGTGGTCCTGCTGGAAGAGGAATCCTTTGCCAAACGCGCGTTCATCGAATTGGCGGGCACCATCGCGGCGGCCGCCCAGAGCAGTCTTGAGGCGGCCTCGACCACAAACACGTAAGGCGGGAACGATGGACAAGAAGAAAGTTTTCAATCTTCCCAATTGTCTGACCATGGCCCGGATACTGGCGGCGCCCTTCATCGTGCTGCTGCTCTATTTCGAGATGTGGTTCCAGTTCAAGTTCGGCTCCTACTTCGCCTTCGGCCTGTATTTTCTGGCCTGCGTCACGGACTATTTCGACGGCAAGATCGCCCGCGAACAGAACACCATCACCAACCTGGGCAAGTTCCTCGACCCCCTGGCCGACAAGCTGCTCATCGGGTCCGCCCTGATCATGCTGGTCCGGCTCGGACCGGGGTGGGGCGTGCCCGCCTGGGTGGTGATCATCATCATCTGCCGCGAGCTGGCCGTAACCGGCATGCGCGCCATCGCCGCCGAGATGGGCGAAGTGGTGGCCGCGGACAGGCTGGGCAAGCTCAAGACCCTGACCCAGTCCCTGTCCCTGGGGTTTCTGATCTTCCACTACCCGCTGTTCGGCTGGGACCCGCGCCCCACGGGCATCGTGCTGCTGTACGTCGCGCTCGTCCTGACCGTGGTTTCGGGCGGGCACTACCTGTACAACTTCTACAGGAAGTGGATCGGCACCTCCGAGGGCTGATCGGGCGGCAGGGGGGCTCGGGACGCCGGCGCGGAACGCGCCGGACGAGTCTAGAAAAAATCGAGACCGTAGTCGGCGGTTACGGTTTTCCGTGTGACAACCGCTTGTCTCCACTGGGGAATTTCAGGGATGACAGGGGTATTGTAACATGGTAGTTTTTGGTACAGCATAACTGTACAAGATCTCGGAAAAAGGGTTAATAAGCAAAGAGACAAACATTTCTGAGAGATACCTATGTCGGATTCCAGCTCGGTCAAACATCTTGTCCGCATTACCAACTGCCTCCAGACCATTCTCGATCTCGAGTCACAGCTGGAGCAGTTGGAAAACGGCCACTCCCTTTTGGACGAATTCGCCGTGCTCAAGTCGTTCCTCGAAAAAATCGACGAGGTCGAGTTGAGCGAGTCGGACGTGGAGCGCATCGAAACCGCGACGTCGAACTTCCTCAGGGAGTTGCAGGGGCCGCTGTCGCGCCGCAAGTCCCGGGCGCTGGCGGAGCGCAGGCTTCAGTAACCATGCGCGGCAGATTGATATTCGTGGCGCTGCTCGTGGCCATCAACCTTTTCCTGTTGACCAGGTTGATTTGGAGCGACCAGGGGGTGTTCGCCTATCTGGAGCTGAAGAACCGCTACGAGGTCCTGCGTCAGAAGATCGAGACCGTGGACGCCCGGAGCCTGGACCTGAGCCAGGAGATCCGCAAGCTCAAGTCGGACAAGGGCTACCAGGAGAAGGTCATTCGAGAAAAGATGAATTTTGTCAAGAAGGACGAATTGTTATACATATTCCCGGATGAGAAGGTCCAACCTCGCGGAGAAACCGCCGATGTGCAAGAAAATTGAATGGTACCAGGAAGTTCTCTCCTTGGAACCCGGTTCCAGGGTGTTCTTTCCTCTGGCCAAGCTGTTCGTGGAGAACGGGCAGCCCGAGGACGCGGTCAAGACGCTGCGCCAGGGACTGGACAGGCATCCTGATTACCTCGAGGCGCGCATGCTCCTGGTGGAGCTGCTGACCGAGCTCGACCGCGAGGCCGAGGTCCACGAGCAGTTGGAGCGGGTCATCAATCCCCTGCGCGACTATCCCGCGTTCTGGCGCGGCTGGGCCCGGAGCCTGCCCCCGGAACAGCGCGACCTGGCCGTCTTCCTGATGCTGGTGGCCTCCAACCTTTCCGGCGACACCATCAAGTGGACCGACGTGGTCTTTGAGGGCATCGGCACCCTGGCCGCCCGGCTGGTGGGCGCGCCCCTGCCGCCCCCGGTGGACTGTCCGCCGCCCTTCAGGCTGCCCGAACGCGAGCGGCCCCATTTCGACGAGGAGGGCGGGCGTCCGGACTTCCGGCCGGGCACCGGCTCCTTCCGGACCAAGACCATGGCCGACCTGCTGGCCTCCCAGGGGGACGTGGAGGGCGCACTTGAAATCTACCGGGATTTGTTGCAATCAACCGTGTCCGACGAACGGCGCGCGGAACTGCAGGATCGGATCGTGCAGTTGGAGCGCAACCGGGACGGCGACGGGCCGGGCGGGGAGGCGGACGCCTTCAGCGTGCACGCCAAGAACCGGTTGATCAGCACGCTCGAAACCCTGGCCGCCAGGTTCGAAGCCCGGGTCCAGAGTTAGCGAACCTGTAAGGGACGTCTCCGCCTCGCGGGGCGTCCATGCATGAAAGCGGGAATATGCGATACCTATTTTTGATCATTCTGGCCGCCGTCGCCTTGCTCGGCGGCTGCGGCGTGTGGGACACCACCGCCGAATATACCAAGGAAACCTGGCATAGCACGCGTGAACTAATGGATCCGCCACCGGTCATCGACACCGACAGCTACCAGTTCACCAACCCCAACCAGGAGAAGCTGGCCAAGCTCATCTCCCCGGTTGACGGTCCGCTGACCTCCCTGATCCGGTTCGTGAACGACACGGACACCATGCCCGGCATCGACTGGCTCGACCTGCTCATGGCCCGCTTCCCGTGGGTCGACCGGGTCCTGGTCACGGACGAGGAGGGGACCATCATCTTCATGCAGCCCGAGCTCCCGGTGAAGCGCATCAGCAAGCCGCTGGTCTTCGAAGGGGTCTGGCGGCAGGTCAGCCTGCTGACCGTGGTGGACTACTCCGACCTCGGTCCCGAGATGTACATCGGGCGGCCCTATTTCGACGACATCAAGTTCGGCGGGCTGATCGGCGTGGGGTTCGACCCCCGTTCGCTCATGCGCCTGTGCCCGGACCCCAAGGCCCTGATCGTCATCCACCCCGGGCACAACGTCTGGACCCTGGGCGCGGACGTGGACAAGAAGGGACTGTTGGCCGTGGACTGGGAGGACAAGCTCAAGAGCGAGGTTGACGGGCAGGTTCGTGTCGGCAATCGGTACTATACCTGGTTGACCCGCTACGTGGGCAAGGACCAGTATGTTTACGCTACAGAGAGCGTCGACCCTAACGCAGAGGGAAGCTGGTGGCCATTCTAGGGGCTCAAAATCAACGGGGAGGCAAGCAAATGTCGCAACAGGTAACCGTTACCGAGCACATCCTGCTGCACCAGAAGATGGTGCCGGGTGCGACCGGTCAGTTCACGCGACTTTTCAATGAGCTCGTGCTTTCCGCCAAGATCATCGGACGCGCCGTCAACAAGGCGGGGCTGGTGGACATCCTCGGCTTCACGGGCGACGTCAACGTCCAGGGCGAGGAGGTCAAGAAGCTCGACGAGTACGCCAACCGCATCCTCATCCACCGGCTGGCCCGGTCGGGCGTGCTCTGCGCCATGGCCAGCGAGGAGAACGCGGACATCATCGAGGTGCCAGAGTCCCTGCCGCGCGGCGAATACATCATCATTTTCGACCCCCTGGACGGCTCCTCCAACATCGACGTCAACGTCAACATCGGGACCATCTTTTCCATCTTCAAGCGCAAGAGCGACCCGGACGCCGCGCTGATGTCCAGCGACGTGCTGCAGAAGGGCAGCGAGCAGGTGGCCGCGGGCTACGTGCTCTACGGTTCCTCGACCATGCTGGTCTTCACCTGCGGCGACGGCGTGCACGGCTTCACCCTGGACCCGAGCGTGGGAGAATTCCTGCTCTCGCACCCGAACATCCGCATCCCGGAGCAGGGCAAGATCTACTCGGTCAACGAGGGGTACGAGCGCTACTGGGACCGCCACACCAAGAAGGCCCTGGCCTATTTCAAGTCGCCCAAGAACGCCCTGCGCAAGCCGTATTCCGGCCGGTACATCGGCTCCCTGGTGGCGGATTTCCACCGCAACCTGCTCTACGGGGGCATCTTCATGTACCCCGCCGACCTGCGCGACCCCAAGAAGCCCACGGGCAAGCTGCGCCTGACCTGCGAGTGCAACCCCATGGCTTTCCTCGCCGAACAGGCGGGCGGCATGGCCGTGGACGGCGTCAACCGGGTCATGGACATCGAGCCCGACCACCTGCATCAGCGCATTCCCTTTTTCTGCGGTTCGCGCAACGACGTCCAGGTGGTCCAGGAAATCTTCGAATCCGAATCCCGGAGAAAGAAGAACCGCTGATGCTCATCCTCGGTATCGAGACCTCCTGCGATGAAACCGCCGTGGCCCTGGTGCGCGACGGCCGCCTTCTGGGCGAAAAGCTGGCCACCCAGGTGGACACGCACGCCCTGTTCGGCGGCGTGGTCCCGGAGATCGCGTCCAGGGAGCACCTGCGCGTCCTGCCCCGGCTCTACCGGGAGCTCATGCGCGGGATCGGCCTGGATGCCGGGGACCTGGACGGCGTGGCCGTGGCGCGCGGCCCCGGCCTGCTCGGCAGCCTGCTGGTGGGCGTGAGCTTCGCCAAGGGGTTGAGCCTGGCGTCCGGCGCTCCCCTGATCGGGGTCAACCATCTCTGGGCGCACCTGCTCGCGCCCGGGCTGGAAGGGGAGCTCGAATTCCCGGCCCTGGGGCTGCTCGTCTCGGGTGGGCACACCCACATCTATCTGGTCGAGTCGCCCACGGAGTTCACGCTGCTCGGACGCACCCTGGACGACGCCGCCGGAGAGGCTTTCGACAAGACGGCGAAGATGATGAATTTTCCCTATCCGGGCGGGCGTTACATTGACGAACTTGCCCGGGAGGCCGAGCCGGACACGGGGATGTTTCCCCGGCCGTACATCGAAAATCCGACCCTGGATTTCAGCTTCAGCGGGCTCAAGACCGCCGTGGCCCATTACGTGGCCGACCACCCGGAGCTGGTCTTCGAGACCATGGCCGATCCGCAGGCCGTGGCCGATCTGCCTGCGGGGCGGCGGGCCGCCCTGGCCCGCGTCTGCGCCTCCTTCAACTGGAGCGTGGCCGACACCCTGCGCATCAAGGTGGAGCGCGCCCTGAATCAGGTCGGCAAGGTCAGGAGCCTGATCGTGGCCGGTGGCGTGGCCGCCAACACGGGCGTGCGCGAGGCCATGCGGAGCGTGGCCGAGGGCAGCGGGCTCAAGCTGACCCTGCCCGGATTGTCCCTCTGCACGGACAACGGCGCCATGATCGCCCATGCGGGTTGGCTGCTCGCCAAGGCCGGGTATCGGCACGGCCTTGAACTCGAAGCGATACCCCGCGGGCGTATCGTTCCGCTGGACTGGGAGAGGGTGCCCGAGCGGGCGTGACAGGCGTTAAAATTCCCGCCACTCCTTGACAGTAGGGTACATGCGGACCTATTTTAAATAAATTGCGAAAACAATTGCGGCATGGCGCCGCGCCGGCGCTGCCGGACCCCGAGAATACAAAGGCCGCTGGCCGAGTAAAAAAAGGAGAACTTCATGGCGAACCAGATCACCGACGGTAGTTTTGAGCAGGACGTTCTGCAGAGTGATATTCCGGTCCTCATCGATTTCTGGGCGCCTTGGTGCGGTCCCTGCCGCGCCATGGGTCCCGTCATCGACGAGCTGGCCGAGGAATTCGACGGTCAGGTCAAAATCGTCAAGATGAATGTAGACGAAAACTCCGCCACTCCCGGCAAGTACGGTATTCGCGCCATCCCCACCCTGATTCTGTTCAAGGGCGGCGAAGTCGTCGACCAGTCCACCGGTGCCGTTTCCAAGAGCAGCATCAAGGAAATGATCACGAAAAAGGCGCTGTAATCGATGAAATCTTATGACGCCGTAGTCATAGGGGGCGGCCCGGCAGGAATGACGGCTGCCCTTTATCTTTTACGGGCCGGAGTGAAGACCGCCATGGCCGAGAAGCTGTCCCCCGGCGGGCAGGTTCTGATGACCTCGGAGATCGAGAATTACCCCGGTTTTCCCAAGGGGCTCCAGGGGTGGGAGCTGGCCGACAAGTTCGCCAACCACCTTGAGGACTATGACCTTCACCGGATCAACGACGAAGTCCGTGAAATCAAGGTCGGCTCCCCCTGGCACACCCTTGTGGTGGGCGGCGAGGAGGTACGGGCCAAGGCCGTTGTGCTGGCCACCGGCTCCCGCTACCGCAAGCTCGGCGTGCCCGGCGAGGAGCGACTGCTCGGCCGGGGCGTGTCCTATTGCGCCCTGTGCGACGGCAACTTCTTCCGCGGCCGCGACGTGGCCGTCATCGGCGGCGGCAACTCCGCCCTCGAGGAGGCCCTGTACCTGGCCCGCCTGGTCGACAAGGTCTACCTCATCCACCGGCGCGAGGATTTCCGCGGCCACATCTGCTACCAGAACAAGTGCTTCGCCCACGAGAAGATCAAGGTCATCCGCAACAAGGTGGTGGACGAGATCATCGGCGGCAGCGACGTGGAGGCCCTGGCCCTGCGCGACGTCTGCAACGGCGAGCAGTCCCGGCTGGATCTCGACGGCGTCTTCATCTTCGTCGGGTTCGAACCGATCATCGACTTCGTTCCCAAGGACATCGAGATGGTGCCCAACGGGGTCGTGACCGACGTGGAAATGTGCACCAACGTACCCGGCATCTTCGCCGCCGGCGACATCCGGGCCAAGCAGTGCCGTCAGGTTGCCTCCGCCGTGGGCGACGGGGCGACCGCCGCCACCGCCGCCTTTTCCTATCTTGAGAAATTGGACTAGGAGTCCCCATGCGTCGAATATTGGCCCCCGTCCTTGTCGTCGTCCTGTTGTCCCTTTCTGGGTGCATCTGGATCGACAGCTATTTTCTGCCTCCGCCCGAGGATACGGCCCAGGAGCTGTACGAGGCGGGTATGGCGGCCATGGACCAGAAGGAATACGGGGACGCCCAGGATTACTTCTCGAAACTCAAGGACCGCTTCCCGTTCAGTCCGTACTCCCTCAAGGGCGAACTGGCCCTGGGCGACGCCTATTTCATGGACGAGGACTACTTGCACGCCCTGGATTCGTACAAGGAGTTCGAGGCCCTGCACCCCAGCAATGAGAACATCCCCTACGTGCTCTATCAGATTGCCAAAACCGACGTGTCCATGTTCAAGACCATCGACAGGCGGCAGGAGAACATCAAGGAGGGGCTGGAATACCTCTACCGGCTGGTGGAGACCTACCCGAAGTCCGAGTATGTCGCGCCCGCCAAGGAAATGATCCTCAAGAGCCGCCGCATCCTGGCGGAGCACGAGATATTCGTGGCCGACTTCTTCTGGCGCACGGACCAGTTCGGCCCGGCGTGGCACCGGTATCAGTACGTGGTGGAGAATTTTTCGGACATCGCCGACCTGCGCGACTACGCCATCAAGCGTGCCGAGTATTCCTACTTCGAGTACCAGAAGACCCTGTCCGAGGGCGAGCGCGAGCGCATCCAGGGGAGTTGGAAGCTCTGGCTCAAGCAGTGGCTCTAGGCCCCGTCCAATCCTTCAACATCCGGCCGTTCCCATGCCCGATTCCGCATTGTCCCTGTCCGATCTGATTGGCGAGTCCCTGGTGGACGACGCCCTGTTCGCGGCGGCCTACGAGGAGTCCACGGACGGGGAACGCGCCCTGATGAAGACCGGCATCGCCCGGCTGTATGACTGGTACGGCCCGCGCAAGGACACGGCCCGCGAGGTCGCCGAGCGTTGGCGTGGCGGGTTCGCGTCGGTCCGTCGGTCCGCGCCCGTGGATTTCGCCCTGGTCCTGTTCGACGGGACCTTCGCTTCCCCGGCCCGGCTGCTGGCCGCCCTGGTGCCCGCCATGGCCTGCGGCGTGCAAAACATCCTGGCCGTCCGCGTGGACGGCGGGGGAGACTGGGCGCACCCGCTGCTCACGGCCATGGAACTGGCCGGGCAGGAGCTGGTGGCCGACCTGACCAGGGAGGGCCTTCAGGGCCTGCTCGAGGCCCTGGCCGATGCCGGGGCGAGCGGGGCGGTCATCGACCTCGCTGGACGGCCCGGCCTCTGCCAAGGGCGGAGCAGGGTGGCCGTGCACAGCCCGGTTTTCGACCGCAGCGTCGCGCTCTTTCTGGACGACGGCGAAACCTTCGACCTCGACGCCCTGGCCTTCATCCATCCCGACACCGCGTTCACCGCGTTCGGGGCCGACGTCCCCCTGCCCGACGGATTCGTCCGGGGCGGCGGCGGATTCCCGGCCTTTCTGGACGCGGTCCAAGACGTGGCCTTCGTTCCGGCCAACCGCGTCGGCGACGCGCTGGGCCGCGCCCTGCTCGTCCTGGGCCCTGGCCAGGAAGGGTGCTGGGTCTGGCCGGAGCTGCATCCCGAGTTTTTCCTCTTTCATCGCACCGCCTGGACCATCGGAGACTGATCGTGAGCAAGAGCAACGCCCCCTCGGCGAAGGTTCTCGGCAACCTCCGCAATATCGGCATCATCGCGCACATCGATGCCGGGAAGACCACGTTGACCGAGCGGATTCTCTATTATTCCGGGAAGATCCACCGTATCGGTGAGGTCCATGAGGGCACGGCCACCATGGACTTCATGCCCGAGGAACAGGAGCGCGGCATCACCATCACCTCGGCCGTGACCACCTGCCAGTGGGACCCGTGCATGATCAACATCATCGACACGCCGGGCCACGTGGACTTCACCATCGAGGTGGAGCGCTCTCTGCGCGTGCTCGACGGGGCCGTGGGCGTGTTCTGCGGGGTCAGCGGCGTGGAGCCGCAGTCCGAGACCGTCTGGCGGCAGTCCGAGTCCTACCACGTGCCCAAGCTGGCCTTCGTCAACAAGATGGACCGGCTGGGCGCGGACTTCGAGGCCGTGCTCGAGTCCATGGTTCAGAAGCTCAGGGCCAATCCGTTGGCCGTCCAGTATCCGGACGGCGCGGGCCAGGATTTTTCCGGCGTGTTCGATCTGGTGACCATGGAGCGGCTTGAGTTCGACCAGGGGGACAGCGGCGCGACCTACACCCGCACCCCGGTCGACGAGGACCAGGCCGCCATGCTCTCGCCCTGGCGCGAGAAGCTCATCGAGGCCGCCGCCGAGGAGGACGAGGAAATCCTCGACCTGTACCTGTCCGGCGAGGACGTGCCCGCCGACAGGATCCACGCGGCCCTGCGCAAGGCCACCCTGGCGCGCCGGATCGTGCCCGTGCTGGTCGGTTCGGCGCTCAAGAACATCGGCGTGCAGCCGGTGCTCGACGCGGTCTGCCGTTACCTGCCGAGCCCCCTGGACGTTCCGCCCGCAACCGGCGTGGACCCGGTCTCGCACCAGAAGAAACATTTCGAGGTCTCCTCCAAGGAGCCCCTGTCCGCCCTGGTCTTCAAAGTGGCCATGGACTCCGGCCGCAAGCTGGCCATGATGCGCATCTATTCCGGCCGCATCGAGGCGGGCGGGACCGTGTACAACGTCACCCAGGACCAGGACGAGCGCGTGGCCCGGCTGTTCCGGCTGCACGCGGGCCGCAAGGAAAAGATCGACGCGGCGTTTGCGGGCGACATGGTGGCCGCGGCGGGCATGAAGTACGCCCGCACCGGCGACACCCTGTGCGACAGGGGAGCGCCCGTCCTGCTTGAGCAGATCGCGGACTACAAGCCGGTCATCTCCCTGGCCATCGAGCCGCGCAACACCGAGGAGGGCGACAAGCTCGACGAGGTCCTGGAAAAGTATCTCCTGGAAGACCCGACCCTGGATCTCAAGCATGACGAGGACACGGGCCAGATCATCCTGTCCGGCATGGGCGAGCTGCACCTGGAGGTCGTCCTGGAGCGGCTCGGGCGCGAGTACAAGCTCGAACCCCGCGCGGGCAAACCCCAGGTGGTCTATCAGGAGACCATCGGCGCCAAGGGATCGGGCAAGGGCGTGTTCAGCCGCGAACTGGGCGAGGTCATGCATTTCGGCGCGGTGGAGCTCTCCGTGGAGCCGTTGCCGCGCGACAAGGAACGGACCGTATCCTTTGAGGTGGACACCGAGGCCTGGCCCGCCGCCTGGCTGGAAGCGGTGCAGGACGGCATCACCGACGGGTTGCAGAGCGGCGTCATCCGGGGCTACCCGGTGCAGAACGTCCGCGTGCGCGTGCTCGGCCTGGAGCGCCGCGAGGGCGAGTCGAGCCCGGTGGGCTATCGCATGGCCTCGGCCATGGCCCTGAAGGAGGCCCTGGCCAACGCCGATCCCAAGCTCATGGAGCCGATCATGTGGGTGGAGATTTCCGTACCCGAGGAGTTCGTGGGCGACGTGGTCGGCCTGCTCGGCTCCAAGGGGGCCAAGATCGAGAACATGATCGACCGGCACGGGCTCAAGATCGTCCAGGGGCTGGCCCCGCTGGGCAGGCTGTTCGGCTTTTCCACCGACCTGCGCTCGGCCACCCAGGGCCGCGCCGGGTTCCTGATGAAGTTTTCACGTTTTGATGTCCTGGAGTAAACGTTGACCGAGAGGACTCTCCGCCGAACGCCATCGGACAAGCCGCCCGGAAGGTCCTTCCGTGATAGGTGGAAGGGCGCCAAGCGCTGGATGCGGTACTGGTATCTGCGCCTCATGCGCCAGAATTCGTCGCCCAAGAACCTGGCCGCCGCCTGCGCGCTGGGCATGTTCATCGGCGCGCTGCCGATCATCCCGTTCCAGTCCGTGGTGGTCATCGCCCTGGCCTTTGTCCTGAGGGTCAACAAGCTGGCCGCCTGGCTGGCCACCTGCTACTCCAACGCGCTCACCATGGTGCCGTTCTACTACTTCCTCTATGAGGTAGGCCGGGCCGTGACCCCCTTCCAGGACGTGGCCTTCGACCCGGACAAGCTGCGCATGGTGGACATGATCCACGCGGGCTGGAAGGTCTTCGGCGTGATGTTCGCGGGCGGACTGGCCTTCGGCATCCCGGCCACGGTCGTCACCTATTTCGTGACCCTGTTCGCCATCCGCCGCTACCGCAGGCGCCGGGCGATCCGCATCTTGCGCAAGCGCGAGGAATAGCCGCTTTCCTCTCCCTTTCCGGCCGCTGTCGGACGAGACAGGCTTTTTTCGGCTATAATTGCCAACATCCACAAAGAGGGGTAATGGTGGGCCGGTATGTGTTTTCCAATTCGTCATCCACAGCATCGCACGGGAGCCTGATGAATGCCGGTACGTCCCATGGGTAAAATGGTCCTGACGGGATTGGCGGCGTGCGCCCTGTTCGCCGCCGCAACCCTCCGGGAAGGTTGGCTGTATTATGGCCTGGCGGCCGGTTGCGTCATGCTTGTCTGCATTGCGATCGGCGCGGCCGGAGAGCGTTCCCGGACCCGGTTGAAGGCGGCCCTGGACCGGCTGGCCCGGGAGGGGGACCCCGCCCCGGGGGACGAGGCGCTGCTCGGCGGCGCGCTGGGCGCCCTGGCCGACGGACTCGCCGCCCGCCTCGAGGAGGCAGCCTATTTCGAACAGGCCCTGCGTGCGCTGGGCAGCCCCGCGCTGGTCTGCGACGCCAAGGGACGCGTCCGTCTGGCCACCCGCTCCCTGCTCAAGCTGTTGCGCAGGACCGAGGAGCAGGTGATCGGCCAGACCGTGGGCCGGGCCCTCTATGACCGCGACCAGGTCTCGGTGACCGAAAAGGCCCTGCGGGACATGAAACCCGTGGCCGAGACCCTGGATCTCAAACTGTGGGACGGGCGGGTCCTTCCGGTCCAACTCTACGTGAATATCATTTACGACGTCTCGGGCGCGGTCCTCGGCGCAGCGGCCTCTTTCCTCGATCTGTCCGAACAGAAGGCCCGCCAGCGGGAGATCGAGGAGCAGCGCGAGCGCATGAAGCAGGCGGGCGAGCGCATCAGCGGCCTGGCCGAGCACGTGGCCTCGGCCACGGAGCTGCTTTCCGCCTCGGCCGACGAGCAGGCCCAGGGCGCGCAGAAACAGCGCCGCCAGACCGCTTCCGTGGCCGCCTCCATGGAGGAGATGACCGGCACGGTGCTGGAGGTGGCCCGCAACGCCACGGTGACCAGCGAAGCCGCGGGCGAAGCCAACACCTCGGCCTCCGAGGGCGTGTCCATGGTCAACGACGCGGTCTCGGCCATCAACCAGGTGGCCGAGTCGGCCCGCCAACTGGGCCGGGAGATCGTCGAACTGGATTCCCAGGCCGGGGCCATCGGCCAGATCATCAACGTCATCAACGACATCGCGGACCAGACCAACCTGCTGGCCCTGAACGCGGCCATTGAGGCCGCCCGGGCGGGCGATGCCGGGCGCGGGTTCGCCGTGGTGGCCGACGAGGTGCGCAAGCTGGCCGAGAAGACCATGGACGCCACCAAGGAGGTGGAGAACGCCATCATCGCCATCCAGGCCCGCTCCAAGGACGCGACCAGCTCCATGCAGGCCACGGCGGCCAAAGTGGACGAGAGCACGGCCCTGTCCAACCGCGCGGGCGAGGCCCTGCAGCGGATCATGGACAACATCGGGGACATGGTGAAGCGGGTGGCCCAGATCGCCACCGCCGCCGAGGAGCAGTCCTCGGCCGCCGAGGGGATCATGCGCAGCGTGGAGGACATCGCCTCCATCGCCGAGGACGCGGACGAGGCCGCCGGGCAGGCCGCCGGGGCCACCCGGGAGATGGCCGAGCTGGCCAGGGAGCTGCTCAACGTGTCCAGGGAGTTCGGTAGCGGCAAGTCCGGGGCCGGCGACAAGCTGCGCCGGTCCGAAGGGCGGATGAAGGGCGTCCTGCCCAAGCTGGCCCAGGAATACGTGCGCAAGACCCTCGGGGAAAAAGTTTATGCGGCCATGCAGGAGGAGATGGGCGACCCGGTCTTCCTGTCCGGGGACAGCTACCCCGACCAGGCACTGCGCCAGATGGCCGAGTTCGCGGCCGGGAAGGGCGGGATGACGGTCCGGGAATTCTTCGTCGGCCTGGGCCGCTACACGGTGATCCGTTTCAACGAACTCTATCCGGGCTATTTCAAGAAGGACTCGCTCAAGGACTTCTACCTGCGCATGAACGACGTCCACGCCCAGCTGACCAAGACCCAGCCCGGCATCAAGCCGCCCAGGTTCTCCTATGAGGACAAGGGCGACGTCCTGTTCATGAACTACCGCTCAAGCCGTGGATTGTTCGAGTATTTCGAGGGCATCCTGCTCGGGGCGGCGGATTACAAGGGCGAACGGGTGGAGATAGCGGTGAAGCCCTTTGACGAACAGTCCGCCCGCGCCGAGATCAAATTCCTTGGAACCAAATAATCTCCGGCGATTTGGAAAAGATTATAATGGTCTATTCCGCTCTTTACGGATGATATACTGTCAGTACGCCGCAAGTGGCCAACCTAATCGATTCGTGCTGACGAATGCATGTGAATACGACTTGAGGAGAGTGGCGGAATGTCAGGAGACGACCTGAACAGGCAGATATTCAAGGAGGAGGCTTACGACCTCCTTATCGAACTCGAGGGAGCCCTGCTCGAACTCGAGGAAGCTCCGGACGACATGGATCTGGTCAACCAGATATTTCGGGCCCTGCATACCATCAAGGGGTCCGGCTCCATGTTCGGATTCGAGGAGATCGCCGCGTTCACCCATGAGGTGGAGACGGTCTTCGACATGGTGCGCAACGGCGACGTGCAGGCCACCCCTGTCCTGTGCAGTCTGGCCCTGCGCTCCCGGGACCAGATCCGGGCCATGCTCGACGCCGAGGATGACGAGCCCGTGTCCTCGGAGACCATGCAGGACATCCTCGACGGTCTGCGGGCCTTTGTCGACGGGACCAACCAGGCGGCCGGGGGCGATTCCGGCCAGGCCGCCCCGGACGAGGAGCCCGAAGCGGAGGACGAGCCCGAGGTAGAGCTCGATATGGAGCTTGGGGCCGAGGAAGCTCCCGAAGCCGAACCCGGCGTGGATCTTCACCGCTACACCATCACTCTCCGGCCTTTGGGCGGGGCCATCGACGTGGACGCCGTGGAGGGGTTCTTCGAGGAGCTGGAACGGCTGGGAACCCTCAAGATCGAGTCGAGCCACCGCGACACCGCCCAGGGTTGGGAACTGACCCTGGCGACCCAGGCCGCCAAGGACGACGTCCAGGACGTGTTTTTCTTCCTGGACGCCGACCTCAAGGTCAAGGTCGAGCAGGTAGGAGCCCCTTCCGCGCCGGAACCGGCCCCTGCCGAGGTCAGCCCCGCGGCGGAACCGGCCCAGGCCGCGCCCGCCCCGGCCCGTGCGTCCGGGAAGGCGAGCGGTCCGGCCACGTCGGTGGACAGCTTCGCGGACGACGAGGACCCGGTGCGCATCCCCATGATCGGCGAGATGCTCGTGGAGAGCGGCGACCTGACCTATGCGGACGTGGCCGAGGCCCTGACTTCCCAGAAAAGCGGCGTGGACAAGCCCCTGGGCCAGATCCTGACCGAGTCGGGCAAGGTCCCGGCGGACAAGGTCACCAATGCCGTCAAGCGGCAGGGCGAGGTCCGGGAAAAGGTGGTCCACAAGAAGCGCGAGGAGGCCCTGAGCAGCATCCGCGTGGCCGCCGACAAACTGGACTACCTGGTGGACCTGGTGGGCGAGCTCGTCATCGTCCAGGCGCAGATCACCCAGGTGGTCAGCGAGAAGCACGATTCGGCCCTGACCCTCCTGGCCGAGGAGCTGGAGCGTCTCAGCGACGAACTGCGCGATTCCACGCTCGGCATCCGCATGCTCCCCATCGGCACGTCCTTCAGCAAGTTCCGCCGGTTGGTGCGCGATCTTTCGGCCGACCTGGGCAAGCAGATCACCCTGGCCACCAGCGGCGCGGAGACCGAGCTGGACAAGACGGTCATCGAACGGCTGGGCGACCCGCTGGTCCATCTGCTGCGCAACTCCATCGACCACGGCATCGAACAGCCCCAGGAGCGGCAGGCCAAGGGCAAGCCGCCGCAGGGCTCCATCACGCTGTCCGCCGAGCATTCGGGCGGGGAGGTGCTCATCCGCATCGCCGACGACGGCAAGGGCATGAGCAGCGCGATGATCCGCGAGAAGGGCATCGAGCGCGGCCTGATCAGCAAGGACGCAGAGCTGACCGAGAAGGAACTGCTCAAGCTCATCTTCGAGCCCGGTTTCTCCACCGCCAAGGTCGTGACCAGCGTGTCCGGCCGGGGCGTGGGCATGGATGTGGTCAAGCGGGCCATCGACTCCCTGCGCGGGACCATCGACATCGACTCCAAGCCGAACGTGGGCACGACCATAACCATCCGCCTGCCCCTGACCCTGGCCATCATCGACGGGTTGCAGGTCCGGGTGGAGAACGAGTACTACGTCATCCCCCTGTCCCTGGTGGAGGAGTGCGTGGAGCTGTCCCGCAGCGAGGTGGAGGAGGCCGGGTCCGAGCAGCGCATCCTGCATCTGCGCGGCGAGATCGTCCCGTACATCCACATCCGCGAATGGTTCAACATCGAGGGCGAGAACCCGCCCATCGAGCAGATCGTCATCACCGGCGTGGAGGGAAGCCGCGTCGGCATCGTGGTGGACACGGTCATCGGCGAACACCAGACGGTCATCAAGAGCCTCGGCCGCGTCTACTAGGACGTGGAAGGCATTTCCGGGGCGACCATAAAGGGCGACGGTTCCATCGCGCTCATTCTGGATGTCCCCAGCCTGGTGCGCCGGGTCATTGCGGAATCCAGATAGCATTTCAAGAGGTTACAAATGCGAAAGATTCGAGTTCTCATAGTCGATGATTCGGCCGTTGTCAGGCAGACGCTCGAGGACATCCTGTCTTCCGATCCCCAGATCGAGATCATGGGAACCGCCGTGGACCCGTACGTGGCCGCCGAGCGGCTCAAGCAGGAAGTTCCGGACGTCATCACCCTGGACATCGAGATGCCACGCATGGACGGACTGACCTTCCTGCGCAAGATCATGAAGCAGCGTCCCATCCCCGTGGTCATCTGCTCGTCCGTGGCCGGGGAGGGCACCACCACGGCGCTCAAGGCCCTGGAATACGGTGCCGTGGAGATCATCACCAAGCCCAAGGTGGGCACCAAGAAGTTTCTCGAAGAGGCGAAGATCCGGCTCATCGACAAGGTCAAGGCGGCGGCCATGGCCGGGACCCGACCCATCCGGATCGCGGCCCCGCCGATACAGGTCAAGCCCAAGCTCAGCGCGGATGCGGTCATTCCCATGGGCAGGCCCACGGCCCTGTCTCCCACCGAAAAGATCTGCCTGGTGGGCGCGTCCACCGGCGGCACCGAGGCCTTGCGCGTCTTTCTCGAGGCGCAGCCGGAGAACTGCCCGCCCATCGCCATCGTTCAGCACATGCCGGAGCATTTCACGGCGGCGTTCGCCAACCGGCTCAACGGCATCTGCCGGATCAACGTCAAGGAGGCCAAGGACGGCGACGCCCTGATGCGCGGCCTGGCCCTGATCGCGCCGGGCGACAAGCACATGCTGCTCAAGCGCACCGGGAACAAGTACTACGTCGAGGTCAAGGACGGCCCCCTGGTCTCCCGGCACCGGCCCTCGGTGGACGTGCTGTTCCGCTCCGGAGCGCGCTACGGCGGAGCCAACGTGGTGGCCGCCATAATGACCGGCATGGGCGACGACGGGGCCAAGGGCATGAAGGAGCTCAAGGACGCCGGGGCGTACACCATCGCCCAGGACGAGGCGAGTTGCGTGGTTTTCGGCATGCCCCAGGAGGCCATCAAGCAGGGCGGGGTGGACAAGGTCCTGTCCCTGGAGAAGATCGCGCCGGAGATTGTCAGGGCCTGCGGTTAGCCCGCGGAAAGGGATAGGTTCAACGGATGCGCCCCTGCGGGATGATTCCCGCAGGGGCGCCTTCTTTTTTGCCATGGAGCAGCCCCGCGCCGACGGCGCGGGAACGGCTATTCTTCGTTCATCTTGCTGTGGCGGTAGGCGATGACGTCCACCGCCTCCCTGGTGACCATGCCTTCCTTGAGCATGGCGTCGAGCTTGTCGAGCAGGGGCTGGAGCTTTTCCGGGTGGTCCACGACCTCCACGATTACGGGCAGGTCCTCGGACAGGCGCAGGATCTTGCTGGTGTGGATCAGGCTGTTGGCCCCGAAGCCCATCAGGCCCCGGTAGACCGTGGCCCCGGCCAGGCCCATCTTGCGCGCCTCGCGGACGATGGCGTCGGCCAGCGGCTGCCCGTCGAACTTGTCGTCCTCGCCTATGTAGATTCTGATTCGTTCAGCTTTTTCGAGCAATTTCATGGCGTTCCCCCAAATGGTTGGTTAGAGCAGGCGGCCCAGGGCGATGCCTGCCAGGACCAGGGCCAGTCCGGCCACGGACTGGCCGACGACGTTGACCAGGGCCATGGCCATCTGCGCGGACTTGACCAGCGTGGCGGTCTCGAACATGTAGGTCGAGAAGGTGGTGAACGCGCCCAGGAATCCGGTCAGGACCAGGAGCCGGACCTCGCTGCCGGGCAGCAGGCGGTTTTCGAAGAATCCCCAGACCGCGCCGAAGAGCAGGCAGCCGGCCATGTTCACCAGGAAGGTGCCCGCCGGGAAGGAGCCGCCCGCCATGCGCTGGGCCACGCCGGAAAGATAATAGCGGGCAAGAGCTCCGGCGGCTCCGCCCAGAGAAATATAGAGAATTTTGGTCAGCATTTCGATATCCTTGGGCACAGTATACCAACACAAGGAGAGAAAGCCAATGGCGCTGGAGTGCGAATTGAAATATCTGGAGGCCGACCTGGCCGATCTGGCCGACCGGTTGCGCCGGTCCGGGGCCGAGACTTCGGGCCGCTATTTCGAGGCCAACACGGTCTTCGACCGGCCCGACCGCTCCCTGAAGCGGGACGGCATCCTCCTGCGCCTGCGCGAGAAACAGGGCCTTGCCGTGCTCACGGTCAAGCGCCCGCCCGAGTCCCCGGAGCCGTCCGCGCTCAAGATATTCGAGGAGATCGAGACCGGGGTGGAGGACGGCGGGGCCATGGCCGAGGCCCTCAATGTCCTGGGGTTCGCCCCGGCCTTCCGCTACGAGAAGGTCCGCGAGAAATGGCGGTACCGGGACTGCGTCATCTGCCTGGACCGGCTGCCCTTCGGCGATTTCGTGGAGATCGAGGGTGATGAGGCGCGGGTCCTGGCCTGCGCCGCCGAACTCGGCCTGAACGCGGCGTGCACCACCAAGGCCACCTACCACGGCCTGAATATCGAATACCGCGTGTCGAAGGGGCTGGAACCCGACGAGAATTTCGTGTTCGAGCCCGACGAGCGGGCGGCCCTGCTGGACGAACTTGAGAAACTTTGATGGTCGGCCCTCGACAGCCGGGTAAAAGGAATTTATATTGGGAGCTAGGAAATACAAAGGATTGGTGGATTCGAACCGTTATGAGCGACCCTTTTACCGGGGACCGATTCGATTCGGAGCTCCTTGGCCAACACGAGGTCAAGGAACCGAAGAAGTATAAGGTCCTGTTGCATAATGACGATTACACGACCATGGACTTCGTGGTCGAGATTCTGGTGCGCGTCTTCCGCCGGACAGAGGCGCAGGCGACGGCCATCATGCTCTCCGTGCATAACCAGGGGTACGGGGTGTGCGGCGTGTATACCGCCGAGGTGGCCGAAACCAAGGTGGACCTGGTGCACCGGCTGGCCAAGAGCGCGGGTTTCCCGCTCAAGTGCAGCATGGAAGGTGAATAGAATATGACGATGCTGAGCAAGGAACTGGAAAGTGCGTTGACCTCCGCGGTCAATGAGGTGAAGCGTCGGAACCACGAGTTCCTGACGCTCGAACACCTGCTGTACGCCATCTCCACCCAGGAGCAGGGCGAGGAAATCCTCGAGGCCTGCGGAGCGGAGATGGAACGGCTCAGGGACCAGCTCGGGCGGTTCTTCGTGGAGAACATGGAGGCCCTGCCCGAAGGCACCGAATCCGAGGTCATCCAGACGCTCGGCGTGCGCCGCGTGTTGCAGCGCGCCGTGTGGCAGAAAAAGGCCTCGGGCAAGAACACCGTGGAGGTGGGCGACGTCCTGGCCGCCATGTTCGACGAGGAGGATTCCTACGCGGTCTACTTCCTGCGCACCCACGACGTCTCCCGGCTCGATATCCTGGAGTTCATCTCGCACGGCATGTCCATGAGCGAGGACTGGAACGACCTGGGCGACGACCAGCCGTCCAAGGCCGATCCCCTGGAAGGGCGGCCCGGCGAGAAGAAGAACCCCCTCAAGGAGTTCACGGTCAACCTGACCGACCGCGCGGCCCACGGGCTCATCGACCCGCTCATCGGGCGGTCCATGGAGCTGGAACGGACCATCCAGGTCCTGTCCCGCCGCCGCAAGAACAACCCCATCTTCGTGGGCGACCCCGGCGTGGGCAAGACCGCCATGGCCGAGGGTCTGGCCCTGATGATCGTCGAGGGCAAGGTGCCCAAGGAGTTCATCAACGCCGAGGTCTACAGCCTGGACATGGGCTCGCTGCTGGCGGGCACCAAGTACCGGGGCGACTTCGAGGCGCGGCTCAAGGGGGTCCTGGCCGAGCTCAAGCAGAACCGCGACGCCATACTGTTCGTGGACGAGATCCACACCATCGTGGGCGCGGGGTCTGTCTCGGGCGGGTCCATGGACGCCTCCAACATCCTCAAGCCCCTGTTGCAGTCCGGCGAAATCCGCTGCATCGGCTCGACTACCTTCGAGGAGTACAAGAACCATTTCGAAAAGGACCGCGCCCTGTCTCGCCGGTTCCAGAAGATCGAGATCAACGAGCCCACCGTGGAGGAGACCATCGCCATCCTCAAGGGCTTGCAGTCCCACTACGAGCAGTTCCACGGGGTCAACTACACCCATTTCGCCCTCAAGGCGGCGGCCGAACTGTCCGAGCGGCACATCACCGACCGGTTCCTGCCGGACAAGGCCATCGACGTCATGGACGAGGTCGGGGCGCTGTACAAGCTCTCCGGTCGGCCGCGCAAGGGTGACCGCATCAAGGTGGCCGACGTGGAGAAGGTCGTGGCCCGCATGGCCCGTATTCCGGCCCGCAGGCTGACCATGTCCGACCGCGAGCGGCTCAAGAGCCTGGAAGGCGACCTCAAGTCCGTGGTCTTCGGCCAGGACGAGGCCGTGGCGGCCCTGGCCAAGTCCATCAAGCGCTCCCGCGCGGGCATGCGCCAGATGGGCCGCCCCGTGGGCAGCTTCCTGCTGACCGGCCCCACCGGCGTGGGCAAGACCGAGCTGGCCCGGCAACTGGCAGCGGTGCTCGGCATAGGCTTTTTGCGCTTCGACATGTCCGAATACATGGAGAAGCACGCCGTGGCCCGGCTCATCGGCGCGCCCCCGGGCTACGTGGGCTTCGACCAGGGCGGGCTGCTGACCGAGGGCGTGCGCAATAAGCCGCACTGCGTGGTCCTGTTCGACGAGATCGAGAAGGCCCACCCCGACGTCTTCAACATCCTGCTTCAGGTCATGGACTACGCCACCCTGACCGACAACAACGGGCGCAAGGCCGACTTCCGGCACGTCATCCTGCTGATGACCTCCAACGCGGGCGCCCGCGAGATGTCCAAGGGGGCCATCGGCTTCAAGCGCGACGAGAATTCCGACCGCAAGGGCGAGGCCATGAAGGCGCTGGAAAAGCTCTTCAGCCCCGAGTTCCGCAACCGGCTCGACGCCACCGTGACCTTCCACTCCCTGGAGCAGCCGGTCATGGAGCGGATCGTGGACAAGTTCGTCAAGGAGCTCAACGACCAGCTGCAGGACCGCCGCGTGGTGGTCGCCCTGACCGACGCGGCCCGGGCGCGGCTGGCCGAGCTCGGCCACGACGCCTCCATGGGCGCGCGTCCCATGGGCCGGGTCATCCAGACCGAGATCAAGGACGTCATCGCGGACGAACTGCTCTTCGGTTCCCTGACCAAGGGCGGGGTGGTCACCGTGGACGTGGCCGGAAAGAAAAAGAAGTCCAAGAAGCGTCCGGCCGTCGGCGAGTCCGGGGAATTCGCGTTCTCCTTCGACGTCGTCGGGACCAAGCAATAGCAATTCACGGAGGGCGGCGCGGGCCGCCCTCTTTATTGCAGCCCATGACCATCTACCGCCTGTTCGAAGACCCCGTTTTCCCCGACCCGGAAGAGGCCGACCCGGACGGGCTGCTCGCCGTGGGCGGGGACCTCTCGCCCCAGCGGCTGCTGAACGCCTACGCCAACGGCATCTTCCCGTGGTACGCCGAGAATTCGCCTATCCTGTGGTGGTCCACCAACCCGAGGCTGGCGCTGGTCCCCTCGGAATTGCACGTGCCGCGCAGTCTGCGCAGGGTGCTCAACAAAGGGACCTTCTCCTTTACCCTGGACACCCGGTTCGAGGCGGTCATCCGGCGCTGCGCCTGCTGTCCGAGGCCCGAGCAGGAGGGCACCTGGATCGTGGACGAGATGATCGAGGCCTACACCGCGCTGCACCGGCTGGGCTACGCGCACAGCGTGGAGGCGTGGCAGGGCGGCGATCTGGTGGGGGGGCTGTACGGCGTGTCGCTGGGCTCGATTTTCTATGGCGAGTCCATGTTCCACCACGTGGCGGACGCCTCCAAGGCGGCCTTCGCCGTGTTCGTGGAGCAGCTGCGGAAATGGGGGTTCACCCTCATCGACTGCCAGCAGACCACCCGGCATCTCCTGCGCTTCGGCGCGCGGGAGTTCCAGCGGTTCCGCTTCATGGCCATGATCCGCGAGGGGGTGAACGCGCCCACCCTCGAAGGGATGTGGCGGTTCGACGATCAGGCGTGACCCCGGCTCAGTCCTCGTCCGCCAGGGGCAGGTGCCGACTCAGGTCGAAGTATCCCTTGAGGGGGAACTTCAGGGGATAACTCGGGATTTTCTCGAACTCGATGAACCCGGCGTCCTTGCCCGGCTGGATCTCGGTGAACCCGGCCAGCCCGACCGGAACCGGGAAGGACAGCGGGTTGGAGTTGATGGCCGTAAGCCTTGTGGAATACTGTTCTTTCAGGTAATTGATGATGAGATCGCGCTCGTCGGCCGTGAAGGACTCCAGAATGACCTTGCGGCCTTCCGGCAGAACGGTTTTCGGGGCGGAAGCGTCGAGTTCGATCAGTCCCGTGTAGTCCGACTCCGATTCCTCGGACCGGTTCCAGCGGGAGCGGAACAGGTGCACCTCGACGTCGCGCCGTCCCTTGAAACTCCTGATGACCATGGACAGGGAGTAGGCTCGCTCGGTGGGCAGTGGGGAAGCGGGGGTGTTGATGGAGATATCCATAGCGCTGACTCCGGATCGCGGTTGCGGTTTTTTATAGTTACTTACGTGTTTTGGCGGGCCAGCTCAAGCCCGGGTGTGAAAGAATGCCGGATTTCAAACTCGTCAGCGAATATACCCTCAAGGGCGACCAGCCCCAGGCCGTGGCCGAGCTCATCGACGGGCTGAACAGCGGCGTGCGCGACCAGGTCCTGCTCGGCGCCACGGGCACGGGCAAGACCTTCACCATGGCCAACGTGGTGGCCCAGCTCAACCGCCCGGCCCTGGTCCTGGCCCCGAACAAGACCCTGGCCGCCCAGCTCTATACCGAGTTCAAGGGGCTGTTCCCGGACAATGCGGTCGAATACTTTGTCAGTTATTACGACTACTACCAGCCCGAAGCGTACATGCCGCACTCGGACGTATACATCGAGAAGGACTCGTCCATCAACGACGACATCGACAAGATGCGCCACTCGGCCACCCACGCGCTGCTGACGCGCCGGGACGTGCTCCTGGTGGCCTCGGTGTCGTGCATCTACGGGTTGGGCTCCCCGGATTTCTACGCCAAGATGGTCATTCCCGTTGAGGAAGGGCAGACCATGGCCATGGACTCCCTGCTCGGGCGGCTGGTGGAGATCCACTACGAACGCAACGACTACGATTTCCACCGCAGCAGCTTCCGGGTGCGCGGCGACGTGGTCGAGATCATCCCGGCCTACAGCCGCGAGAAGGCGCTGCGCATCGAGTTCTTCGGCGACGAGATCGACTCCATCACCGAGACCGATCCCCTCACCGGCGAGGTCAAGGACCGGCTGCGCAAGACGGTCATCTACCCGGGCTCGCACTTCGTGTCCGACCGCGACAACGTGGACCGGGCCATCAACGACATCCGCGACGAACTCCAGTCCCGGCTGGCCTACCTCAAGCGCAACAACAAGCTGGTCGAGGCCCAGCGCCTGGAGCAGCGGACCATGTACGACCTCGAGACCATCGAGGAACTGGGCTACTGCAACGGCATCGAGAACTACTCGCGCCACCTGGACGGGCGCGTGGAGGGCCAGCCGCCCTCGACCCTGCTCGACTATTTTCCGGACGACTTCATCCTCTTCGTGGACGAGTCGCACATCGCGCTGCCCCAGGTGGGCGGCATGTACCGGGGCGACCGCTCGCGCAAGACCACCCTCGTGGATTTCGGCTTCCGCCTGCCCTCGGCCCTGGACAACCGGCCGCTCAACTACGAGGAGTTCCAGGAGCGCATCCACCAGGCCGTGTACGTCTCGGCCACGCCCGGCCCGCTGGAGCTGGACCTGGCCCAGGGCGTTGTCGTGGAGCAGATCATCCGGCCCACCGGACTGGTGGACCCGGAGATCGAGGTGCGCAGGACGCAGGGACAGATTGACGATTTGCTGGCGGAGTGTAAGAAGAGGCAGGCGAGGGACGAGCGGGTTCTGGTGACCACGCTGACCAAGCGCATGGCCGAGGACCTGAACGACTACCTGAACCAAATGGGCGTGCAGGCCAAGTATCTGCATTCCGACATCGACACGCTGGAGCGCATGGCCATCATCCAGGCGCTCAGGCAAGGCGAGTTCTTCGTCCTGGTGGGCATCAACCTCCTGCGCGAGGGTCTGGACATCCCCGAGGTCTCCCTGGTGGCCATCCTGGACGGCGACAAGGAAGGGTTCCTGCGTTCCACGCGCTCGCTCATCCAGACCTTCGGCCGGGCCGCCCGGAACTCGGAGGGACGGGTCATCCTGTACGCGGACAAGGTTACGGACTCCATGGCCGCGGCCATGGGCGAGACCGAGCGCAGACGGGAGAAGCAGCAGGAGTACAACCGGGTGCACGGCATCACGCCGACCACCATCATCAAGAAGGTGGACAACCTCTTCGGGGAGCTCGGGGGCCATGCCGACAAAGACGGCGCCGCCGTGGCCCTGGCCGCGGAGGACGGCGTGGACTACGGCGCGGACCTGAAGACGCTGAACAAGACCGTCAAGCGGCTGGAGCGGGAGATGCGCGAGGCCGCCAAGGAACTGGAATTCGAACGGGCCGCGGAACTCCGGGACCGCATCGCCCGGATTCGCGAGCGGATGCTGGAGCTGGGGTAAGGGATGAAGGGCACTTTTCACCGACGGATGTTGCGCATGCGCGCCAGGCTGGGCTCCTTCTGGAGCATCGTCCTCGGCGTCATCTATCTCTTCCTGATCTTCCTGCTCGGCATCGGCTTCTACATGATCTACGAGCACTGGGACCTGGGCAGCGCCTTCTACATGGTGGTCATCACCCTTTCCACCGTGGGCTTCATGGAGGTCAACCAGCTCTCCCCGGAAGGGCGCATCTTCACGGCCTTCCTGATCATGCTCGGGGTGGGCGGCTTCGTGTACATCGCCGGCGCGTTCGCCCAGGTGCTCATGGACGGGCGACTGCAAATCTTGTGGGGTAAGCATAGAATGATGAAAATGATCAGCAAGTTGAGGAACCACTTCATCGTCTGCGGCCACGGCCGCATCGGCAGCATCGTGGTCCAGGAGATCATGAACGACGGCCACGACGTGGTGGTCATCGAGAACGATCCGGCCCTCATCGACAAGATGGAGCAGGAGGGCATTCTGTGCCTGGAGGGCGACGCCACCAGCGACGCCGTGCTCATGAGCGCCGGGCTGCCCTATGCCAAGTCCCTGATCTCGGCCGTGACCAGCGAGGCGGCCAACGTCTACGTCACCCTGACCGCCCGCCAGCTCAACCCCAAGATCACCATCGTGGCCCGCGCCGGGGACAAGTCGCACATCTCGCGTCTGGAGCTGGCCGGGGCGGACCGGGTGGTCCTGCCGCATTTCATCGGCGGGCTGCGCATGGCCCAGAGCGTGCTCAGGCCCACGGTGACCAACTTTCTCGAACTGGCCGTGCGCGGCGGCATCGACCTCCAGATGGAGGAACTGGCCGTGTCGCCCGAGTCGGAGCTGGTGGACAAGGACCTCATCGAATCCAGGATCAGGCCCAACTACAACCTGATCATCATCGCCATCAAGAAGGAGACCGGGGAGATGGTCTTCAACCCCGGCCCCAAGGAGATCATCCGGGCCAACGACACGCTGCTGGCCGTTGGCAAGAAGACCAATCTGGCTGAACTCAGAGAAATTTTGTAATTATATCCAGGTAGAAAGAATACATGGTTCCTGACAGCGTTGCCCAGCGCGCGGCGTTTCTGCGCGAAAAAATCGAATATCACAACCACCGCTATTACGTTCTGGACGATCCCGAGATCTCGGACCAGGAGTTCGACGTCCTGTTCCGCGAGCTGACCGCCATCGAGGTCGAGCATCCCGAGCTGGACGACCCCAACTCCCCGACCAAGCGGGTGGGCGGCGAGCCCGCCGAGGGGTTCACCCCCTACGAGCACGCCCTGCGGCTGTACTCCCTGGACAACGCCATGGACCTGGACGCCTGGTACGCCTTCCACGAGCGCGTGGCCAAGGGCGTGGGCACCTCCGACATAGCCTACTGGGCCGACCCGAAGATGGACGGCCTGGCCCTGGAGGTCATCTACGAGAACGGCCGGTACGTGCGCGCGGCCACGCGCGGCGACGGCCTGGTGGGCGAGGACGTGACCGGCAACATGCGCACGGTCATGAACCTGCCCATGACCCTGCACGGCGACGACGTCCCCGAGCTGCTCGAGGTGCGCGGCGAAGTGATCATGTCCAACAAGGACTTCGCGGCCCTCAACGCGCGCCAGGAGGAGAAGGGCGACAAGGTCTTCGCCAACCCGCGCAACGCGGCGGCAGGGACCATCCGCCAGCTCGACCCCAAGGTGGCCGCCTCGCGCCCCCTGCGCTTCATGGCCTACGGCGTGGGCCGGGTGCGGTGGGCGGGCCGGGAAGCCGACTGGGCCACCCAACAGGAACTCATGGAAGGGCTGCGCGATCTCGGCTTCGCCATCCCGCCCGACGTGAAGCTGTGCGCCTCGGCCAAGGAAGTGGCCGACTATTTCCAGCAGCTGATGGCCATGCGGGCCACGCTGCCGTTCGAGATCGACGGCATGGTCGCCAAGGTCAACGACCGCGAGATGCAGGAGGCGCTCGGCTACACCTCCCGCGCCCCGCGCTGGGCCCTGGCCCTCAAGTTCCCGGCGCACCAGACCAGGACCCGGCTCAACGCCATCCGCATCCAGGTGGGCCGCACCGGCGTGCTCACCCCGGTGGCCGAGCTTGAGCCCGTGGAGCTGGCGGGCGTGGTGGTCTCCAACGCCACCCTGCACAACAAGGGATACATCGCGGAGCGCGACCTGCGCGTGGGCGACACAGTGCTCATCCAGCGGGCGGGCGACGTCATCCCGCAGGTCCTGTCCGCCGACCTGGAAGAGCGGCCCGACAACGCCGAGCCCTTCATCTTTCCCGATATCTGTCCGGTCTGCGAGAGCCCGGCCGTGGAGGACGGCGAGCGGGTGGTCTGCACCAACCCCGCCTGCCCGGCCAAGACCGTGCAGCGGCTCATCCACTTCGTATCCAAGGCGGGCCTGGACATGGAGGGCGTGGGCAGGCAGTGGGTCCGCAAGCTGGCCGAGGACGGGGTCCTGAACACCCCGGCCGACCTCTTCACCCTGAAGAAGACCGACCTGCTCAAGTACGAGCGCATGGGCGACAAGTCGGCTGAGAATTTCATCCAGGCCATCCAAAAAGCCAAGGAGGAGGCCCCCCTGTGGCGGCTTATCGCCGGGCTCGGCATCCGCCATATCGGCGAGCAGGCCGCGCGTACCCTGGCCGCCCGGTTCAAGGACCTCGACGCGCTTTTCGCTTCCACCCTCGACGACCTGACCGAACTCGACGGCATCGGCGACATCATGGCCGAATCCATCCTCGATTTCCGGGTGGACGCCTCCAACCGCCGGATGATCGAGCAGTTCAAGGAGGCGGGCCTCCATCCCGAAGGCGGCCCGGTTGCCGCCGCGCCCGACGCGGACGCGCCCCTGGCCGGAAAGGTCTTCCTGTTCACCGGGACCCTGCCCGTGACGCGCGACGAGGCCCACGCCATGGTCGAGGCGCACGGCGGCGTGCCGGTCAAGTCCGTCTCCAAAAAGGTGGACTACCTGGTGGCGGGCGAGAAGGCCGGGTCCAAGGTCGCCAAGGCCGGGGCCCTGGGGGTGGAAGTCATTGACTTCGAAGCCTTCAAGGCATTACTCGAAGGCAAGACCGCAAAAAAGCCGAAGTCCCTGCTGGACTTCTAAGCATATGAACTTTTTACCCAAAGGAGTGTCGCTATGACTGACATCGTCATCCTGGGGGCCAAGGGCCGCATGGGCACCATGCTGATCAACCGGACCCTCGCCGACGAGAGCCTGAATCTGGTGGGCGCGTGCGAGCGGAAGGGCCATGCCGACGGCCTGAACTACGAATGCGCGGTCTCCGACTGCCTCGAAGAACTGCTGCCCAACGTGCCGGGCGCGGTGATCATCGACTTCACCGCCCCCGAGGCCTCGGTGACCATGGCCAAGACCGCCGCCAAACACGGCAACCCCGCGGTCATCGGCACCACCGGCCTGAATCCCGAGCAGCAGGCCGAACTGGCCGAGTCCGCCAAGAAGACCCCGATTTTCTGGGCCCCGAACATGTCCGTGGGCGTCAACGTCCTGCTCAAGATCATGCCGCTGCTCGTCCAGGCACTGGGCGATAGCTACGACATGGAGGTCGTCGAGACCCACCACAGGATGAAAAAGGACTCCCCCAGCGGCACCGCCCTCAAGCTGGCCCAGGTCCTGGCCGAGGCGCGCGGCTGGGTCTACGACGACGTCAAGAAGCATTGCCGCGACGGCATTATCGGCGAGCGTCCCCAGAAGGAGATCGGCGTCCAGACCCTGCGCGGCGGCGACGTGGTCGGCGAACACACCATGTTCTTCTTCGGTCCCGGCGAACGGATCGAGGTCACCCACCGCGCCCACTCCCGCGAGACCTTCGCCGCCGGAGCCCTGCGCGCCGCCAAATGGCTGGCCCGGCAGAAACCCGGCAAGCTCTACTCCATGGCCGACATCTTCTAGGCCGGGATATGACTGAACGCCCGAAAGGGAGTCTCTCGCGAGGCTCCCTTTTTTTCATGCCTCCGGCGGGCCCTCGCCGGGCGGGCGTCTCCGACGGCCAGGGAACCCTTTGAGGAAAGGGTTCCCTGGACCCTCCCAAACTTTTTGTGTCGCCTGCGGCGAAGGGGAGGGGATGCGGGGGAGGGCTGTTGGTGCGGAGAGTCGGCGGGCGCGGTCAGGTGGTGTCCCGAAGGGGGCGCGCCGGACATCTTCGGTGCGCGGAAAGTTGCCCGGCGCGCCCCCTTCGGGACGGTTGCCCACGCCGCCAGGAAGGGCGGGGGACTAGAAAATTTGAGAGGGCGGCGGTTTTAACTGTGTAAAAAAAGTTGAGTTATCGCGCTGCCGCCTTCCGCGAAGCGACACCAAAAAGTTTAGGAAGGAAAGGGGGATGGGGGTCCGGGGGAAGGGGGAGGCAACCTCCCCGCTACAAAATGGGCGACAGCAGGCGGGCGAAGCGGATGACGGTTTGTTGGAAGAGGTTTTTTTCGTCGAATTCGTTGGTTCCGGTTTCGACGCAGTGGCCGAAGTCGTTAAGGAACATGGTTTCGATGTCTCTGCAGAAGTCGGGGTCTTCAACGAGCATGGTGATTTCGAAGTTGAGCCGGAAGGAGCGGTTGTCGAGGTTGGCGGTGCCCACGCCCGCCAGGGCGTTGTCGGCCAGGAAGACTTTCTGGTGCAGGAATCCCTCGTCATAGCGGAAGACGCGTATGCCGGGCTGGACGAGTTCCTTGAGGCAGGCGAATCCGGCCTGGTAGACCATCAGGTGGTCGGGCCGCTTGGGCAGCATGATGCGCACGTCCACGCCGCGCATGGCGGCCATCTGCAAGGCCTTCATGACCGAGGTGTCGGGCACGAAATAGGGGCTGGCGATCCAGAACCGTTCCTTGGCCGAGGCGATGGCCTGGATGAACATGAGGGAGCAGTTTTCGAGCACATCGACCGGGCCGGTGGGCAGGGCCAGGACCTCGGCCTTGCCCTGCCTGGCGGGCATGGACAGGTCCAGGTCCGGGATTTCGCTGGTGGCCCAGTACCAGTCCTTGCCGAAGCAGACCTGGATGGGCAGCACGGCCGGGCCGGAGATGCGGGCGTGGGTGTCGCGCCAGCCGCCGTAGCCGTTGTCCTTGCCGCCGAGGTATTCGGTGCCCACGTTGTGGCCGCCGACAAAGGCGGTATGTCCGTCCACGACCACGATCTTGCGGTGATTGCGGAAATTGAGCTGGAAGCGGTTGCCCGGCCCGCGCGTGGTATGGAAGGGGTGGGCCTCGACCCCTGCGGCGCGCAGGGCGTCCCAATAGGCCGCCGGAGTCTTGTAGCTGCCCAGTTCGTCGTAGAGGAAACGGATGTGGATTCCCTGGCGGGCCTTGCGGACGAGCAGTTCCCCGAGCTCCTTGCCCAGGGCGTCGTCGCGGACGATGTAGAACTGAACAAGGACGTATTTTTCGGCCTTTTCGATGGCGGCGAAGATGGCCTTGAAGGTGGCGGGCCCGTTGACCAGCAGCTCCATTTTGTTGCCGCCGAGGTAGGGTGATTCGGCCAGGGTCTCGAAGACCGTGCGCGGCAGATGGGGGAGTTCTCGTTCCGACAGGGGAGTGACCGGCGGCACGTCGTGGCGGTCGCCGATGCGCCGCTGGAACTCGTCCCGGCCGGTGCGCATGGCGTCCACGTATCCGTGGAACTTGGACCGGCCGAAGATCCAGTACAGGGGCAGGGAGATGATCGGAAAGGTGGCCAGGGAGATGGCCCAGGCCACGGCCCCCTGCGGGGTGCGGGTCTCGCGGATGGCGATGAGCGCGGTGATGATGCCCGTGATTTCCATCGCGGTATAGAGGAGGCTGGCGAGGCCGAGCAGGAAGGACATTTCCAAAGATTCCATGGGAGTTATTGGTAACAGAAAACCGTTGAAAAGGGAAAGCTTTGCTTGTCATCGCGGGGGGGATGTGGTCAGGCTTTCCTGGCAGGAGACATCACGGTGCAGGACAAGGCACGACAACCCCAGCGACATCCCTTTCTGGACAAGCCCAACCGGACGCTCATCCGCATGGCCGTGCCCGTGCTTTTTTCCCTGGTGGCCGAGCCGCTGACCGGCCTGGCCGACACCGCTTTCGTGGCGCGGATTCCCGGCTCGGAGCCGGTGGCCGCCCTGGGCGTGGGCACCATGGCCTTTTCGGCGATTTTCTGGGCCTTCACGTTCCTGGGCATCGCCACCCAGACCGAGGTGGCGCACAGCGTGGGCCGGGGCGAGGAGGGCCGCGCGGTCAAGGTGGTCTCCCTGGCCGGCCTGCTGGCGGGCGCGATCGGCCTGGGCCTTCTGGCCGCATCCATCTGGTTCCTGGCGCCCATCGCCTCGGTCTTCGGGGCCGAGGGGCTGGTCAACGACTACGCCTGCGAATATATGTTCTACCGGCTGCTGGGCGCGCCCGCCGTGCTCGTCACCCTGGCCTGCTTCGGCGGATTGCGCGGGGCCCAGGACATGCGCACGCCGCTGTACGTGGCCGTGGGCATCAACGTGATCAACGTCCTGCTGGACTGGCTGCTCATCTTCGGCCACGGGTCGTTCCCAGCCATGGGCGTGGCCGGCGCGGCCATCGCCAGCTCGGTCAGCCAGTGGATCGGGGCCTTCTGGTGCCTGATTGCGGTCTACCGCACCCTCGGCCTGACCTGGCGCATGCGCGGCGCGGGGCTGGCCCGGCTCATGCGCGTGGGCGGCGACCTGTTCCTGCGCACCGGCGCGGTGCTGGTCTTCCTGGCCCTGTGCACCCGGGTGGCCAACCTGTTCGGCGCGGACCAGGGTGCGGCCTTCCAGGCCATCCGGCAGTTCTTCCTGTTTTCGGCCCTGTTCCTCGACGCCTTCGCCATTACCGGGCAGAGTCTGGTGGGCTATTTCCTGGGCGCGGGCGACCGGGACAAGGCCCTCAAGGTGGCCAGTCTGGTCTGCTGGTGGAGTTTCGGCACGGGCGTGGGCCTGTGCCTGGCCATGCTGGCGGGCACCGACCTGGTGGCCTGGCTGCTGGTGCCCCCGGCGGCCTCTGCCGCGTTCGGGCCGGGCTGGATCGTGGTCTCCCTGTCCCAGCCCATCGGTTCCCTGTCGTTCGCCACGGACGGCATCCACTGGGGCACCGGGGATTTCGCCTACCTGCGCAACAGCATGCTCGTGGCCTCGGCCGTGGGCGGGGCGTGCGTCCTGGCCGTGGAGATGGTCCGGCCCCAGCACGTGCTGGTCTATATCTGGCTGGCCTCGGCCCTGTGGACGTTCATCCGTGCGGGGTTCGGCCTGGCGCGCATCTGGCCCGGCGTGGGTGCCGCGCCCCTCAAGGGATAGGCGCAGGGCGCGAAAAAGGCCCGCCGGTCTCGCCGACGGGCCCCATGCAGGCTTCTTTCCGGGCCGGTTCAGTGCTCGGCCAGATAATTGAACATGAATTCGTAGGCGTTGCGCATCTCTTCCTCGAGATTGTCCATGAGCGCCAGGGCCGCGTCCAGGTCACCCGTCTTGCAGGCGTTTTCGAGCTGGAGGCAACACTCGCGCACCCGCTCCACGCCGATGGTGGCGGCCCCGCCCTTGAGGGCGTGGGCCAAATGGCGCAGTTTCTCCACGTCGCCGGAGGAGAGGGCGTCCTTGATGCTCTGGATCCTCTTGGGTTCTTGGGAGATGAATACGGTGAACATCCGTTTCATGAACGGACGACGATCCGCCATTGATTCCAGGAACTTGCTGTCTACTATTTCCTTCCCCACCTTGTCTCCCGCCTCTTGAATACCGCGATTTAACCGATCGCATTCTATCCGTATACTTCGGCGGGCTGTTTTCGGCAACAGGTTTGCGAAGAAAATGGGGTGATCGTTCAGGCCGGGTGGTAGAAGAACCGGCCGAGGCCGACGGTGAAGATGACGCAGCCGTAGGCGGCGTGCTCCAGGGAGGCGAGAAACAGGGAGCCGGTGCGGCGGTAGGTCCGGGTGAATATCCAGCCCGCCGGGATGGTCAGGACCACGGCCACCCAGTTGCCGAAGACGATGTGCAGGAAGGAGAAGGCCAGGACGCTGGCCCACGTCCGGGCACGGTCCGTCCTCAGTATGGGGACGTAGCGGCGGAAGAGGAAGGCCCGGTAGATGGTCTCCTGCGGGAAGGCGGACAGCAGGGGATAGAGGACCATGACGGCCAGCCACAGGAGCGGCCGGGAGCGCGGAAAGCCGAAGAGCTGATCCGGGGCCCAAACGAGGACCACGAGCACCGAACACAGGGCGACAGCCAGGGAACGGAGGGTTATCGCCCTCAGATTGTGTCTGTTCTCACTTAGAAAAATGGAAAAATCCGTTTTTTGGAGATATCCGCCCCTGCCGAGATAGAGCAGGCAACCGCCCGCGAAGACGAGGAGCAGGGGGATTTTGGGAAACGGCAACCAGCCCAGTGCGTGGAGCAGCGGGGTCAGGCCGAACAGGGCCAGGAATTCGAGCCAGAGAAACGGGCCGGGCATGTTGCGTATATACGCACGGTTGCCGGACCGGTCCAGCCTGCCGGGCCGTTGTCATGAAAACGCCACATTTCCTGAAGAATACCGTTCTCCACAAAATTTTATAAAAACCATTTCATGTTCGCACAGGCTGTGGAAAAAATGTGGAAAGAGTTTAAATCTCCCGATACTCTGTTTTATCCGCCTCTGCCTTTGAGATAATAGTCTTCGTCCGCACATATGTACCGGCGAGACAGGCGAAGGAGGTTCGGTTGTTCACAGTGATTCCCCGGCAACCTTTTACGGCGGTTTTGTTACTGGTCCTGGCGTGGACGTGCCTGGCGCGTCCGGTCCTGGCCGGCGATTCGGTCACATTCGCCCTGTTCACCAGGGGATGGCCGCCGTTCGAGATGGTCGTGAACGGAGAACCTCAGGGAGCTGCCCTGGATATCTTCCGCATCTCCATGCCCGTGGGCGTCGAGACCCTCGTGCTGATGGTGCCCGCCTCGCGCAGCGTGCTCAGGACGCCGGGCGACAGGGTCTATGCCCGGCTGGAATGCCGGGAGTGGATGGGCAACGCGGACCTCTACCTGTGGAGCGACCCCGTGCTGACGCTGAGGACGGTGCTCCTGTCCAGGCGGAACCGGCCCGTGGAGTACACGGGCGAGACCAGCCTGTACAACCTGACCATCGGCTGCATCAAAACCTACAGCTATCCCGAGGTGGACCCGCTGTTCAAGAACGGCAAGGCCTCCCGCTATGACGTGAACAGCGACGTGGTCCTGTTGCGCATGCTCAAGGCGGGCAGGGTGGATGTGGCCCTGTTCGACGAGTGCACGGCCCGCTGGATGATCCGCAGCTCCCCGGAATTGAGCATGGAGGATTTTCACGTCTCGAAACGGGAGCTGGGCAGCGCGGAGCTGCGGTTCGCCTTCAATCGGCATCCGGGCTGGGAGTCGCGCCTGGGCGAGATCAACGAGCGCATCAGGGCCAACCGGGAGAACGGCGTCTACCGGGAAATCATGGACCACTACTGATTGCGTTTCGGAGCACGGGCCGAAAAAAAGGGTGAGGGCATGACGCCTTCACCCTTTTTTCGCGTGGTCGCGGGAGCGCTACATGGTGTAGAGCTTGTCGCCGGGGATGATGTTGATGTTGTTCTTCTGGAGCAGTTCTATGCCCTGGTCCGTGCGGTCGAAGCGGAAGATCAGGATCGCGGAATCGCCGGACTGCTGGACGAAGGCGTACATGTACTCCACGTTGATGCCCGCCTCCTGGAGCATGGTCAGGATGTCGTTCAGGCCGCCGGGCTGGTCGTTGACCTCCACGGCCACCACCGAGGTGCGGCCCACGGTGAAGCCCGCTTCCTTCAGCTTGGCCTTGGCCTTTTCGAAGTCGGACACGATCAGGCGCAGGATGCCGAAGTCCGAGGTGTCGGCCAGGGACAGGGCGCGGATGTTCACCTGGGCCTCGGAGAGGATGCGGGTGACCTCGGCCAGGCGCCCGGCCCGGTTTTCCAGAAATATGGAGAGTTGATCGACTTTCATAGTGTTCTCCTTGGCTTATTGACTGGTTAGTCCTTGTGGCGGTTGTCGATGATGCGCTTGGCCTTGCCCAGGGAACGCTCGATGCTCTTGGGCTCGACCAGTTTGACCTTGGCGGTGACGCCGAGGAATTCCTTAATGTTCTTCATTACCTTTGATTCCACACGCTGTAAACTCTTGATCTCGTCGGAGAACAGGGACTCGTTGACCTCCACCTGGACCTCCAGGGTGTCGAGGTTGCCCTGGCGTTCGATGATCAGCTGGTAGTGCGGGGTCAGCCCCTCGGTGTCGATGAGGATGGACTCGATCTGGGACGGGAACACGTTGACGCCCCGGATGATGAGCATGTCGTCGGAGCGGCCGGTGACGCGCTTCATGCGCACGGTGGTGCGGCCGCACTTGCACGGCGTGTAGTTCAGGGTGGTCAGGTCGCGGGTGCGGTAGCGGATGAGCGGGATGCCTTCCTTGGTCAGGGTGGTGAAGACCAGCTCGCCTTCCTCGCCCGGGCCCACGGGTTCGCCGGTGACCGGGTCGATGGTCTCGGCCAGGAAGTGGTCCTCCTGGATGTGCAGGCCGTCCTGGGCGGCGGCGCATTCGATGGCCACGCCGGGGCCCATGATTTCGGACAGGCCGTAGATGTCGATGGCCGTGATGCCGAGCTTCTTCTCGATGTCCGCGCGCATCTCGTTGGTCCAGGGCTCGGCCCCGAAGATGCCGATGCGCAGGGGCAGTTCGCGGATGTCGATGCCCATCTCCAGGCCGGTCTCGGCCAGAAACAGGGCGTAGGAGGGGGTGCAGCAGATGACGTCCGGGGCGAAGTCCTTGAGCAGGGTGACCTGCCTGCGGGTGGAGCCGCCGGACATGGGCACCACGGTGGCGCCCAGAGCCTCGGCCCCGTAGTGCGCGCCCAGGCCTCCGGTGAACAGGCCGTAGCCGTAGGCGTTGTGGACCGTGTCGGCGGCGGAGGCCCCGGCGGCCATCAGGCATCGGGCCACCAGTTCGCCCCAGTTCTCGATGTCGCGCTTGGTGTAGCCGACCACGGTGGCCGTGCCGGTGGTGCCGGAGGAGGAATGGATGCGCACGATCTGGTCCTTGGGGACGGCGAACATGCCGAAGGGATACTGGTCGCGGAGGTCCTGCTTGACCGTAAACGGAAGCAAGGAGACGTCCTTCAGGGTCTTGATGTCCTGGGGCTTGACGCCTTTTTCGTCAAATTTCCTCTTGTAGAACGGGACATTGGCATATACCCGCTCGCACAGCGACTTGAGCCTGCGCAGTTGGAGCGCTTCCATATCCTCCCTGGGCAGGGTCTCGTTCCTCACGTCGTAGATCATCCCTTCATCCTCCTTGGGCGGCCTTGAATCGGCCATGCTGTCCATATGAAAAAACCACGGTCTGATACAGCCCGTGGTCCGCTCCCGCGCCTTCCCCGCGCCATTCCATAAGCCACGAGCCTCCTACAGGGAGCCCGTAAACCAAAAAAAGCGCGCAAATAGGTATTGTTGCATAGGCCAAACAGTGCCCCATGTCCCGGTTTGCGTCAAGGGGTTTGTGGGCCGTGGCCGGTCGTCGGACAGTTGTTTGGGGCGCTCTTGTTGCGGACCGGTCCAAAGTGCATTACACAATCGGAGGTTAACAACCAACAGTGGAGCAACCATGACATTCAGGGAATTGATGGAACGCAACCGGTCGCGGCGCAAGTTTGACGAATCCAGACCGGTGAGCGCGGACGAACTGACCGATTTGGTGGACCTGGTCCGGTTCATGCCTTCGGGCAGGAACCTCCAGCCGCTCAAGTACATCGTCACCGCCGACCCGGCGCAGTGCGCCGAAATCTTTCCGCTTCTGGGCTGGGCAGGCTATCTCGCGGACTGGAAGGGCCCGGCCGAGGGCGAGCGGCCCACGGGCTACATCATCATGCTTCTGGACAAGGATGTGGCCGACACGCCCCACTGCGACCACGGCATCGCCTGCCAGAGCCTCATGCTCGGGGCGGTGGACAAGGGGTACGGCGGATGCATCATCGCCACGGTCAACAGGAAGAAGCTGGCCGCGATATTCGACCTCCCGGACCGTTTCGAGATTCTCATGGTCCTGGCCCTGGGCGTCCCGGCCCAGGAAGTGGTCCTGGAATCGCTTCCCTCGGACGGCAGTATCAAGTATTGGACCGGCGAAGACGGCAAGCACCACGTGCCCAAGCGCGGGCTCGAAGAGATCCTTGTGGGACGGTTCCCCGAGGATTGATGGTGGGTTACACCAAACACTAAGGACAGACATTGCTTAATAAAGAAAAGAAATTCGCCGAAATGGCGAGCATCGACAAGGCCCGCGACGTGGCCGGGTGGCTCGACGCCAAGCAGGGCGAGCGGATCAGCATCATCGACGTGTCGGGCCTGAGTTCGGTCACGGACATGATCCTGGTGGTCTCGGCCCGGGGCGTGAAGCATGCCCAGGCCCTGGCCTCCCACGTCCTGGACAGGGCGGCCGAGGAGAACATCGAGTTCCTGAGCATGGAGGGACACAAGACCGGCGAGTGGGTCCTGATCGACCTGAACGACGTGCTGGTCCACGTGTTCCTGGACGAGCTCCGGGAGTTCTACAACATCGAAGGCATGTGGACCGAAGCTCCCCGCGTGGAGTTCGAGGCCTAACGGACTATGGACATGGCCGAACCAAAGAAGACACTGCTGCTGATACTGGACGGCTGGGGCATCGCCCCGGAGAGCGCGGGCAACAGCGTGCGCAACGCCGCTACTCCGCATCTCGACCGCCTCCTGGCCGAGTACCCCTCCACCCGCCTGACCTGCTCGGGACGCGCCGTGGGGCTGCCCGACGGCTTCATGGGCAACTCCGAGGTGGGGCACATGAACATCGGCGGGGGCCGTGTCATCTACCAGGACATGACCCGCATCGACATGGCCATCGAGGACGGCTCCTTCTTCAGGAATCCGACCCTCAAGGCGCTCATGGACAAGACCAAGGCCGGTTCCGGGCGGCTGCACCTCATGGGGCTGCTCTCGGACGGCGGGGTTCATTCGCACCTGCGCCACCTGTTCGCCCTGCTGGACATGGCCAAAACCGAAGGTGTCCCCGAGGTCTTCATCCACGTCTTCATGGACGGCCGCGACACGGCCCAGAAGGGCGGGCTCGCCTACATGCGCACCCTGCTGGCCAAGCTCGACGAGCTCGGCCTGGGCAAGGTGGCCACCCTGTCCGGCCGGTTCTGGGCCATGGACCGCGACAAGCGGTTCGAGCGCGTGGAAAAGGCCTACCGGGCCCTGGTGGACGGCCTGGGCGAGTCCATCGACGATCCGGTCGCGGCCATCGAGGCGCGCTACGCCGAAGGCGAGTTCGACGAGTTCGTCAAGCCGAGCGTGGTGGCGGGCGTGGGCGGGCGCATCCAGGACGGCGACGGCCTGTTCTTCTTCAACTTCCGCGCCGACCGCGCCAGGGAGATCAGCCGGGCCATCTTCGAAAAGGATTTCGAGGAGTTCGACCGTCCTCGCGTGCCGGAGTTGGCCATGTTCGCGACCATGACCCGGTACGAGTCGACCTTTCCCATGGCCACGGCCTTTCCGCCCGAGGACTACGCGGGCACCCTGGGCGAGTTCGCCTCCGCCCACGGCATGAAGCAGCTGCGCATCGCCGAGACCGAGAAGTACGCCCACGTGACCTATTTCCTGAACTGCGGGCGCGAGGAGCCGTTCCCGGGCGAGGACCGGGTCATGATCCCGTCCCCGCGCGAGGTGGCCACCTACGACCTCAAGCCGCAGATGAGCGCCGACGAAGTGGCCGACACCCTGATCGCCAAGTGGGGCGGGTACGACCTGTGCGTCTGCAACCTGGCCAACCTGGACATGGTCGGGCACACCGGCATCATGGAGGCCGCCGAAAAGGCGTGCGTGGCCGTGGACGGCTGCGTGGGCCGCATCGTGGACACGGTGCTGGCGGGCGGCGGCCGGGTGCTGATGACCGCCGACCACGGCAACGCCGAGCAGATGCTCGACGCGAGCGGCGCTCCGCACACGGCCCATTCCACCAACCCGGTGCCCCTGGTCTTCATGGAGAAGGGGCGCGAGGGCGCGGTCCTTGAAGAGGGCATCCTCGGCGACATCGCCACCACCATCATCGGGTTGTGGGGCATGGAACCGCCCGCCGGAATGACCGGCAAAAATTTGGTACAAAAGGGATAAACATGGCTGAAAGCAAGAAACCCCTGACCCCGGTGAAGCCCGCGGCCATGGAAATGATCTTCCTCTACCCCTGCCCGCACTGCGGCCGGGAGGTTCCGCTCATCGCGCCGTCCCGGCCCGCCATGGCCCAATGCGACGCCTGCCGCGAGAACTTCCCCATCGTGCCGGTGGACGACCGGACCATCCGCTACCTCAAGCTCATCCTGGCCGGGGGCAAGGCGGGCATCGACCCGGACTTCCTCTAGCCCGGCGGGCACAGGCCCGGTTCCCGGAACGGGCGGCGGGCACTTTGATTGAAGCGAAATCCCCTATGGCGTCGTCGTAGGGGATTTTCATTGCATATTCGGACAATGTCGGACCTGAACCATATTCAGCGGAGGATGAAACGATGCTGAGCGTTCCTTGGCGGCCCCGTGGCTTATCCTGGATATTCCTGTTGCTTGCCCTGGTCGCGGCCGGAGGGGCGGCGTCCGTCTGTTGGGCGGGCGGTCCCGGAACGGCGGCCGCCGGCAAGGACAACGCGCCTGCCTTCACCATGGCGTTTCCAGCCGACTTCACGGTCTATGACGACCCGAAGGCGTTGGCTCAGGAGAGCTATTTCCCGCTGGACGACGGTTCCGTGCTTCTCGGCGGCTGCTATTCCGGCCCGGATTACGCGGGCACGAACTTCGGTAGCGCCTGCGTCGTGGTGTCCGTCTCCCCGGCTGAGGAGGACGGCGACGATTGCGCGCGCTTCGACGGGGACAGCCTGTGCGGGGCGGAGCAGGGGGTGCGCGACGCGGCCGTGAACGGCCTGCCCTTCAAGCGGGGCGACATGTCGGACGCGGCCATGGGCCACCGGCTGGAGGCGCGGGACTACTGGACCGTCCGCGGCGGGCAACGGTACGACATCCGGCTTTTCCTGAGCTACACCGACATCGGGATGTACGGCCCGGGCGAGAAACGCGAGTTTTCCCGGGAGGATTGCTGGGCCAGGCTGAACGCCGTGCTGAACACCTTTTCCTTCCGTCGGTGACCTTCCAGTGGGGATCGACCGGCGGGTCAATTTGTGGCCCGCCTTTTGCTTGAACGTACCATTGGTTGTCTACAGTCCGTATTGGGGAAGAAGAGGGATGATGCAGAAAAAAGGTATTTTTTTGGCGGTGTTGTCGATTATTTCAACGGTCTTTGGCCTGTCCGCCGGGGCCGGAACGGCCTGGGCGTCGGATGGCGAGGTTACAATTCTGTCAGGATTGTTCGGGAGCTCGGCCTGGGGCCTGGTGGTCCTCGCCGTGTTCTTCGCGGCTGCGTGCGCGGCCTGCATCCTGCTGACGGCGAAGGTTATTCATAATAAATATAAAGTGTTGGAAAAGGTTTCCGGGCGCATCGCCGAGGGGCTCCCCAATGTGGAAGTGCCTGCGGGCGGCGATGACAATTTTGGCAGGATGGCCGCTGATCTGAGTCAGATCGTAAGTTACATCGCCGAGTTGGAGGCCAAAGCCGAAAAGAGCGAAAATGTAGCCAAGGAGGCCGAGGCCCGCGTGAAAGAGGCCCTGGCCCAGGCCGCCCAGGCGCGCAAGCAGGGCGAAGCCGCCCGGTGCGAGGGGCTGTTGTCCGCCGCCGGGACCCTGGAGCATTCGGTCCAGGCCATCCGCGACCATTCGGCCACCCTCGGGGTGTCCACGGGCAGGGCGCGTGAAGGCGCGGCCGAGCAGCAGCGGCTTATCTCCGAGGCCGCTTCGGCCATGGAGGAGATGAACGCGGCCGTGGGCGAAACCGCGGTCAGCGCGGGCGCGGCCGCCGAGGATGCGGACAAGGTCATGGAGCGGGCCGAGTCCGGTTCCGCCGTGGTCACCCGGACCATCGACTCCATCAGCGCGGTCTCCCAAAATTCCCAGTCCCTGGTCGAGAGCGTGGCCGGGCTCGGCTCTCAGGCCGAAGGGGTCGGCGCGATCATGGGCGTGATTTCCGACATCGCGGACCAGACCAACCTTTTGGCGCTCAACGCGGCCATCGAGGCCGCCCGGGCGGGCGACGCCGGGCGCGGTTTCGCCGTGGTGGCCGACGAGGTGCGCAAGCTGGCCGAGAAGACCATGGACGCCACCCGCGACGTGGGCGTGGCCATCGAGGGCATCCAGGCCCAGGTGGCCCGGACCATCGACGGGGTCAGGACCATGTCCGGCCTGGCCGACGAGGCCGCCGGGCTGGCCCGCGAATCCGGGTCCGCCCTGAAGGAGATCGTGTCTCACTCCGGGACCAGCGCCGAACGCATCGGAGCCATTGCCGCCGCCTCCAGCCAGCAGTCGGTGGCCAGCGAGGCGGTCACCCGGACCATCACGGCCGTGCACGACATCTCCTCCGACACGGACGAGGGCATGGCCGAGGCCGCCCGGGCCGTGGACGAGCTGACCGGCCGCGTGGAAGAGCTGACCGTCATGACCGGCGTGTTCCGGCTGGTGGGCAGCGGCCGGGTCCAGGAGATCATCGGCGCCCTGGCCGAGTCCGAGGCCGTCCGGTCGGGACGGCGCGAACGGCTGGAGCAGGCCATGCGCGACGCCCTCAAGCGGAACGAATTCCTCGAGCTTCTGTACATCACCGACGCGAGCGGCAGGCAGCTGGTCAGCAACATGGGGGGCAAGGTCTCCGGCTTCGCCGAGGACCCGTCGGCCTTCGGCTCGGACTGGACCGGTCGCGCCTGGTTCCGGGGCGTGGCCGAGAACGGCACCTTCCACATCTCCGACGTCTACACCTCATCGGCCTCGGGCCACGAGTGCATCACCGTGTCCGGGCCCTTCTTCGGCAGGAACGGCAAGATGCTCGGCGTGATCGCGGCGGACGTGAGCGTTTCCGTCTAGGGCGGCCTCCGTTCTTCACCTCTTTCCCCCGGCCCGGCACCGGGAGCGGGGAGCAACCGCCCCGGGCGCGCCGCGTCCGGGGCGTTGCATTGTATCCGGTACGGCACTATGGTCTGCCCACCGGCGAGTGCGCCGGCCCGTTCAATCGATTGCAACAACGAGGTACGAACATGATCACTACCAAGAGCAAACAAGACGATTATCTGACGGAATTCACGGACGGCACCTATGTGGGCCAGTGCGACGCCCCGGTGGGCAAGGGCGGCCAGGACGCCGGGTTCACGCCCTTCGCCCTGCTGGAAGCCTCCCTGGCCGGATGCCTGAACATCACCCTGCGCGCCTTCGCCAAGTCGCACGACATCGAACTGGGGTCCGCCACCGTGGAGACCACGGTCACCCTGGTGCCCGGCGAGGACGGCTCCACCTTCGAATACAGCGTCAAGCTGCCCGACGGCCTGAGCGAAAAGGATACGAAACGGCTGCTTGCGGCCCTGAAGGGCTGCCCCATCCACGGCCTGCTCAGCAAGCCCGTGGCCTTTGCGCTGAAGGCGTAACACCCCGCGAGACCCGCGTTTCGGAAATTTCCGCAACGCGCGGGCCATGCGACGACAAACGGCACGCGACCCGGTCGCGTGCCGTTTTCTTTTATCGGGATGGATGCGTCCGGTTATCTCCCCGGACGGCGTCAGGCGCGTTTCCTGGGGGCGTACTGCATAAGGGCGTTGCCCGCGAGGATGAAGGCCAGGCCGGCCACCGTGGCCGGGTGGATGATCTCGCCCACCAGGAAATGGATGAAGACCAGGGAGAGGAAGGGCGACAGGAAGATGAGGTTGGCCACGCGCGCGGTGCCGCCGCCGTCGGGCCGGGCCGCGTATTTCATGGCCGTGAGCCACAGGGCGAAGGTGATGCCCATCTCGAAGAGGCCCACGTAGGTGGCGGCCAGGAGCGGGCCCGCTGCGAGGGGCGGCAGCCCGGAAAAGAGCAGGGTGGCCGCCAGGATGAAGGGAAAGCCGGTCAGGAAGCTCATCAGCAGCCCGGCCATGGGGTTGGCCTGGCTGCGGGTGTTGAAGATCCAGTACAGGGCCCAGATGATCGTGCTGCCCAGGGCCAGGGCCACGCCGGGCAGGCTGGAGAACTGCATGCCGAGCGGGTCGCCGTGGGTGGAGATGACCACCACGCCGAGGTAGCTGAGGAGGATGGCGGCGAGCGCCTTGAGCGAGAGCTTCTGGCCGAGCAGGGGCACGGACAACAGGGACAGGGTCACGGCCCAGGTGTAGTTGATGGGCTGGGCCTCCTGCGCGGGCAGCAGGTCGTAGGCCTTGAATAGGATGGTGTAGTAGAGGAACGGGTTGAGCAGGCCGAGCAGGGCGCAGCGCAGCGTCTCCTTGCGGCCCATCCGGACCAGTTCGCCGAGTTTGCCCTGAAGGAGCAGGATGCCCGCCAGGGCCGCGATGGATACGGCGCAGGCGCAGAGCAGCAGCTGCAGCGGGTCGAGGTCGCGCAGGGCGATCTTGAAGGCCGAGGCCACGGTGGACCAGATGGACACCGTGGCCAGGCCGTAAAGCATGGCTTTCCCGCTGTCGGTCACGGCGGGCTACACGATGACGTGCTTGCGGATGTAGCTGACCACCTCGTCCACGTCGTCGGTGACCTTGAACAGGTCGAGGTCCTCGGCCCTGCAGAAGCCGTTGGGGACCATCTGGCTCTTGAACCAGTCGATGAGCCCGGACCAGAACTCGGTGCCGAAAAGGACGATGGGGAACGGCTTGATGCGGTGGGTCTGGATGAGCACCAATGCCTCGGACAGTTCGTCCAGGGTGCCGTAGCCGCCGGGCAGGGCCACGTAGGCCAGGGCGTACTTGATGAACATGAGCTTGCGGATGAAGAAGTAGCGGAACTCGCTCTTGACGTTCAGGAACTCGTTGTTCTTCTGCTCCATGGGCAGGTGGATGTGCAGGCCGATGGATTCGCCGCCGTTTTCGAACGCGCCCTTGTTGCCCGCCTCCATGAGGCCGGGGCCGCCGCCGGTGATGACCGAAAATCCCGCCTCGGACAATGCCTTGGACAGCTCCACGGTCTTCTGGTAGAGCGGTTCGTCCTGCTTGACCCGGGCCGATCCGAACACGGATACGGCCGGGCCGATCTCGGACAGGTTCTCGAACCCGTCGACGATTTCGGACATGATCTTGAAGAGCCGCCAGGACTCGTGGATGGACAGATCGTCGATGAGATATTGCTTGGAACGATGAATCATTGGTTCTCCTGTGTTCCCATGGCAAGGTTGCCTGGACACGGTTTATGGGGCATGTAGTCTGGGCGGCGGATGCAGGATTCCGCCGACTGCTTCATTACACTGATTTTGTTCCGTTCGGAAGGGGATTATATTCCGGATTCCGGCCGGGACGGCAACGCGAGGATACTGTATGAAAGTCACCTTCATGGGCGCGGCCCGCACCGTCAGCGGTTCCTGTTACATTCTGGAGTGCGGGGGCAAGCGGTTCGCCGTGGACTGCGGCATGCACCAGGGCAACCGGGAGATTGAAAAGCGCAACTGGAACATCGACGCCTATGCCCCCAAGAAGCTGGATTTCATCCTGATCACCCACGCCCACATCGACCACACCGGGCTGTTGCCCGCCCTGGTGGCCAAGGGATACCGCAACCCCATCTACTGCACCGCGCCCACCCGCGACCTGCTGGAGATAATGCTCCTGGACTCGGCGCACATCCAGGAGATGGAGGCCGAGTGGGACAACCGCAAGCAGCGCCGCACCGGCGGCGACATGATCAAGCCGCTGTACACCGTCGCCGACGCCGAACGGACCACGCCGCTGTTCGCCGCCATCCAGTACTCCAAGACCTTCGAGCCCGCGCCGGGCATCAAGGTGACCTACAAGGACGCCGGGCACATCCTCGGTTCGGCCTTCATCGAGATCGAGTACGAGGAGGACGACAAGCTGACCAAGGCGGTCTTTTCCGGCGACCTGGGCAGGCCGGAGCAGCTCATCGTCAACAACCCGTCCGACATGGAGTGCGCCGACTACCTGTTCATGGAGTCCACCTACGGCAACCGCAACCACGTGGACGAGAAGGGCAGCCTGGACGAACTGGCCGAGGCCATTGCCTACAGCTACGGCAACGGCGAGAAGGTGGTCATTCCGGCCTTTGCCGTGGAGCGCTCCCAGCAGATCATCTATTCCCTGTTCCTGCTCAAGAAGCAGGGCAAGCTGCCCGCGGACATGCCCATCTACCTGGACAGCCCGCTGGCCATTCGGGCCACGGAGATTTTCCGCCAGCACCCCGAATATTTCGACGAAGAGACCCAGAAGTACATCCGGAACGGGGAGAATCCCCTGGACCTGCCCAACCTTCATTTCACCCAGACGCGCGAGCAGTCCCAGGCCATCAACGAGACCCAGGGACCGGCCATCATCATCTCGGCCAGCGGCATGGCCAATGCGGGGCGGATCAAGCACCACCTCAAGCACAACCTGTGGCGTCCGGGGGCCAGCGTGGTCTTCGTGGGCTGGCAGGGCGTGGGCACACCGGGCCGCAAGATCGTCAACGGGGCCGACAAGATCACCATCTTCGGCGAGGAGGTCCTGGTCAAGGCCAAGGTCTTCACCATCAACGGCTTCTCCGGCCACGCCGGGCGCGACGAGCTCCTGAACTGGCTCGGCACCATGCAGGGCAAGCCCATCAAGGTCCTGCTCGTGCACGGCGAGGCCGAGGTGCAGAACGAGTTCGCCAAGCTGATCACCGAGAAGTTCGGGTTCGAGGTGCACATCCCCGAGTACATGGAGGTCCTGGAGCTCATGCCGGGCAAGGAGCTCGAGCCCGTGGTGGACCTGGAAGTGGCCCGGCCGCGCGTGGACTGGGAATTCCTGCTGGCCGACTCCGAGACCTTGTACCAGGAGCTGCGCAACCGCCTCCGCGACGTGGAAAAGCGCCCGTGGGTGGACCAGGCCGAGCTGCGCGACAAGCTGCTTGACATCAACCGCACCATCGTGGAGCTCGTCTCCGAGATGTAGCCGTGCGGATCGTCGGAGGCCAATACAAGGGGCGCAGGATACTGACCTGCGAAGGCCCGGGATACCGGCCCGCCACCATGAAGGTGCGCGAGTCGGTCTTCTCCATGATCATGGCGCGGGGCGTGGATTTTCAGGACGCGCGGGTCATCGACATGTTCGCCGGAAGCGGCTCCCTGGCGCTCGAATGCCTCAGCCGGGGCGCGCCCACGGCCTGGTTTGTGGAGAAGAGCCCCAAGGCCGCCGCGCTCATCCGCCGCAACCTGGCGGACCTCAATGTGGAAAAATTCCGCTACAGGGTGGTCTGCAAGGACCTTTTTGGTGTATTGTCCAAGGGGCCGGACCAGCCCTTCGATCTGGTCTTCATCGACCCGCCCTACGGCCACGACCTGCTCGTCCCGGCCCTGGAGAAGGCGCTCGGGAACGGCTGGATCGCGCCGGGCGCGCTGGTCCTGGCCGAGGTGGAGAGCCGGGTCACCCCCCCGCAGGACGGACCCGTGGGGGCCATGGAATTGCTAACCGACCGGGAATACGGTCAAACCAGGATTTTACTATGGCGAAATTGAACCCCAGGCTGGCCGTCTACCCCGGCACATTCGATCCTTTGACCATGGGCCACGTGAGTCTGACCCGCCGGGGGCTGAAGGTCTTCGACAACATCATCCTGGCCGTGGCCGAGAGCACGCCCAAGAAGACGCTGTTCACCGTGGGCGAGCGCGTGGCCCTGGCCCAGGACGTGTTCCGCGACGAGCCGAGGGTCACGGTGGCCTCCTTCGACTGCCTGCTCATCGACTACGTGGAGAGCCGGGGAGCCGGGGCGATCATGCGCGGCCTGCGCGCGGTCTCGGACTTCGAGTACGAGTTCCAGATGGCCCTCATGAACCGCAAGCTCAAGTGGGAGATCGAGACCGTCTTCATGATGACCGACTTCAAGTGGATGTACCTGAGCTCCACCATCGTCAAGGAAGTGGCCCAGTACGGCGGCGACATCCGGGGGCTGGTCCCCGGCCCGGTGGCCACGGCCCTGTCCGTCAAGTACGGCGTCAAGCCCCAGGATTGGGGACACAACCACTACATCTGATGCATTCGCGGCCTCCCATCGTCTGCCTGCTCGGCCCCACCGGCACGGGCAAGACCGCGGCGGCCATCGCCATTGCGGGCCGTCTGCCCGCGAGCGTCATCAACTTCGACTCCCGCCAGGTCTACCGCGACTTCCCGATCATCACCGCCCAGCCCGACGCGGACGAGCGCGCCGCCTGCCCGCACCATCTCTACGGCTTCCTGCCCACGGAGGAGAAGATGACTGCGGCCAAATTCGTGGAACTGGCCGTGGACAGGATCGAGGAAGTGCGCGGGGAAGGGCGGCTGCCCATCCTGGTGGGCGGCACCGGGCTCTATCTCCGCTCGCTGTTGTCCGGCATCGCGCCCATCCCCGAGATTCCCGGGGACGTCCGCCGCAAGGTTCTTGAGCGCGTCGCCAAGGAAGGGCCCCAGGCCCTGCACGCCGAGCTGTCGCGAACCGACCCGGACTACGCGGCCAAGATCCATCCCAACGACACCCAGCGCAACGCCCGGGCCGCCGAGGTCTGGCTGGCCACGGGCCGGACCATGACCTGGTGGCACACCGAGAGCGAGCACGCCCCGGCGCCGTACGCCGCCCTCAAGGTGGGCATGCGCATCGCCCTGAGCGAGCTCGAACCGCACCTGGCCGGGCGCATCGACGTCATGCTCGAGCGCGGGGCCCTGGACGAGGCCCGGGCCGCCTTCGCGCGCTGTCCGGACCCGGACGCGCCGGGCTGGACCGGCATCGGCTGCGCCGAACTGCTCGGATTCCTGCGCGGCGAGCTGACCCTGGCCGAGGCCCGCGAGAAGTGGGTCAGGAACACCCGGGCGTACGCCAAGCGGCAGATCACCTGGTTCAACAAGGAAGAGGACATCCATTGGTTCGCGCCCGGCGAGAACGGGCCCATCGCGGACCTGGCGGAAGGGTGGCTTCGGGAGCGGGGCTGATCAGCTTTCGCCCAGGATGGCCAGTTGCGACGGGGTCATGGCCCAGTTCAGGGTCCCGGCGGGCTTGCCCGGCTCGAGGCTGAACTGCATGAGCCCGCCGTTCTCCACGCGGACGTCCACCGCCTTGCCCGGCGACAGTATGGCCGAGGCCAGGAGCCCCAGGGAGGGCAGGTGCCCGGTGATGAGGATGGAATCCAGCCCCTCGTACTCGTGGATGAATTCCAGAGTTTCCGCAGCCGGGGCCATGGCCTTGACCGCGTCCGTGACCACGATGCGGTCCACGGGATAGCCGGTCTGCCGGGCCATGATCTCGGCGGTCTGGACGGAGCGGACCTTGGAGCTTGCCACCACCAGCTGGAAACTCAGGCCGAGGATGGCGGCGGCCCGGGCCGTTTTCTCCACCTGCTCCCGCCCCACGGGACTCAGGGGCTGGTTCGCGTTGACTTCCTTGGGCAGGCAGGCGCCGTGTTGCATTAGATGGATAAGCATGTCTCGCTCCGGTGTTGGTTGTCCGTACCCTCGGAGGGTACCACCGGACCCGCCCACCGGCAAGCGGCTTGCAGAAAACCGGCAAGCACGATACATGGATGATGCCTTGGCCATCCCGGCCGTGCGAGGCCTTGAACACTTCAGGACAGTTATCAGATGCCGTTTCGCATATTTGTTCCCATCATATTGTCGTTATTACTTTTATCTTCGCCGGCGCAGGCCTTTGACGGGCTCGTGCAGACCTTCGGGGGCGACGGGACCATCGCCTGGGGCACCGGCGACCTCTCCGTGGTGAAGTCCATAGATGGCGCGGCCACGGACGAATCCGACGCTGCCCTGTCGCCGCTGGCCGTGCGCAAGGCCGTGGTCCAGGCGCGCAAGCGGCTTCTGGACATGGTCCTGTCCGTGCGCATCGACGGCCACCAGACCGTGGGCGCGTTCCTTTCCGGCGACAGCGACCTGGCCGCCCAGGTTCGCGGGCTCATCCAGAACTCCCTGTACCGGGGGCCGGGCCTCTTCGAGACGGCGGGCACGGTCCGCGTGTCCGAGAGGCTCCGGGGGGAGCTGGCCGAACTCATCCTGCCCAACACCATCCAGTTCCAGAGCGGCATCCCGCCCAAGCTGTCCACGGCCACGGGGCAGGGCGTGGACATGCCCGACAACGCGCCCGAGGAAGTGGGCAGCGGCACGCGCGGCTATACCGGCGTGGTCATCGACGCGCGCGGGCTCAAGCTCACCCCGGCCCTGGCCCCGGTCATCTACGGGCAGGACGGGTACGGCGCCTACGGATATTTCCAGGTCGGCCGGACCGACGTGGCCGACAAGGGCATGGTCGCCTACGCCGTCAGCGACAACCCCAAGGTTCTGGCCGAGCGGGTCGGCAACCGGCCCCTCATGGTCAAGGGGTTGAGCGCCTACGGCTCCTGGCGGACCGATGTGGTCATCGCCGCCTCCGACGCCCGGCTCGTCCGGGCCGTGGTCAAGACCGGTCCCATCGCGGACGGATGCAAGGTGGTCATCCTGGTGGATGCACCCGAAAAGTCGCCCGACAGCGCGGGCGCGGCCGATGCGGCCAAGGGAGAGGGCGATGCGTAAATATATCTTTCTGCTCACCGTGGCCTGCTGCCTGCTGGCCGCCTGGCCCGCCCTGGCCGGGCAGGTCCAGGTCTTCGAGCCCATGGCCGAAGGCATGTCCCAGCGCGACCTGCGCGACAAGGCGCGTGCCCTGGGGTTCGCCCAGGCCGTGCTCGACGAGGTCCAGGTCATGCTCGGGAACAAGCTCCCCGAGTCCCGCGTCGCCTTGCTCAAGGAATACCTCCTCGGCCACGCCGAGCCCTTCATCCAGGGCTACAAGGTCGTCTCCTCCCAGGACTTCCCCGAGGGGCTGAGCCTGACCATGGACGTGCGGGTGGACCGCAGGACCCTGCGCGACAGCCTCGGCGGCATGGGCTTCTTCGCCACCCTGTCGCAGCCCCAGCCCGCCACCGTGGTCTGGCCCGGCGACCTCACCGACGAGGAGTTGCAGGCCCTGCATCATCTCATCAACCTGACCGGGATCGCGCCCGCCGAAGGAGCCTCCCCGGTCTTCACCCTGGAGCGTGGCGGCGACAAGGGCACCTGGAAGTGCCGCCTGTCCTATGACGGGCAGGAGTGGCTGGCCGTCAACGCCGACATGGCCAAGGCCTGGTTCACCCTATGGCCGAGGTTCTTCGACCGGCCCGCGGCACAGTCCGCCCAGACCGGCGGAGAGACCCTGACCGTGTCCGGTTGGTTCTCGCCCGACGGCGTGCTCGAATTCGACCGCGTGCTGCATGGTTGGGACGGTGCCGTCCAGAACGCCCAGCTTGTGGCCATGGACATGCAGCCCTCCGGGGCCGGGGCCACCTGGACCCTGTCCGTGGTCAACCGTTCCCGGCTGGAGATGCTGCTCAATTCCTTTCTGCCCCAGCGCGGCCTGAGTTTCCACCTGGCCGCCGAGAACAGGGACTAAACCGGAGCGAAGAGGGGAACCGTGTCGCGCGACGCCATCTGGACCGTCCCCAACATCCTGACCATCGTCCGCATCCTGCTGACGCCGCTCTTCGTCGTGGCCTATGTGGGCGAGAACTTCAACCTCGCCTGGATTCTCTTTCTCGTGGCCGGGCTGACCGACGCCTTTGACGGCTTCCTGGCCCGGGTCTGGGATCAGCGCACCCAGCTCGGGGCCGTGCTCGACCCGCTGGCCGACAAGGCCCTGCTGGTCACGTCCTTCATCTGCCTGGCCGCCAAGGGCTGGATTCCCTTCTGGTTCGCCGTGCTAGTGGTCAGCCGCGACCTGATCATCGTCGGCGGCCTGGCCGTGCTCAATTTCCTCGGCGTGGACGTCAGGAACCGCATCCGGCCCATCTGGATCAGCAAGTTCAATACCGCCGCCCAGATCGTCCTCGTGGTCGCGGTCATGATCCACCGCACCTTCGGAATCGGCTACGGCTACATGCTCGGCACCCTCGTGGCCGTCACCGCCCTGTCCACCACCCTGTCCGGCATCGCCTACGTCCGCCGAGGCTTCCAACTCTTCTCCGAACAGGCCGAAGGGTAGGGGGGGGCGCCTCCGGCGGCCGGGGGAAGGGGGAAAGGAAACCCTTTGGGAAAAGGGTTTCCTTGTGCAACCGGAAACATGGGTAACAGTTCTGCCCGGGTACATGGGTAACACTTTTATTGTTCGTCCACCGGTTCCGGGGGCCTGATCAGGCCCCCGGAACCGGTGGCGGGCAGGACGCCGAGCAGGA
>NZ_JBGLYH010000142.1:0-206 GCF_041414475.1 Pseudodesulfovibrio karagichevae | reverse complement strand
GGTACAGCCCGGGTACATAGGTAACACATTAGCCCGGGAACATGGGTAACACTTTGGGCATGAGAGCCTGGAGGTGCCCATGCCCTGGAATGAGGTCAAACCTATGGATCAGCGATGGTTGTTCGTGATGGAGGCGCGGCTCGGCGCCGAGGCCGTGGCGGAGTTGTGCCGCAAGTATGGAATCAGCCGGAAAACTGGATACAAGT
>NZ_JBGLYH010000141.1:0-412 GCF_041414475.1 Pseudodesulfovibrio karagichevae | reverse complement strand
CCAAGCCCCAAATCCTGCTTTCCGAAGCCCTGAAACGGTACAAGGCGGACAGGATCGCCGCCAAACGCTGGAGCGAGGGCAGCGCCAAAGATATCATGTCCACGCTCAACAGCCTGACAGATGTCCTCGGCGACATTCCGATGAATGAAGTGGACCGCCAAGCCGTGCGCCATGTACGGGATACCCTGCTCCAGCTTCCCCGGTTCCGGAACAGCAAACGATTTAAGGGCAAAACCATCCAAGAAATGGTCGCCCTTGAACCGGACAACACGGTTGCCGTCAGCACCGTGAACAACAACCTGACCAACATCTCATCGTTTTTGACGTGGTGCGAGGACGAGCAGCTTATTCCCACCAACCCAGCCCACCGCCTTAAAATCAAAGAAGAAAAGCCGGAAACGGAACACCGCTC
>NZ_JBGLYH010000140.1:0-486 GCF_041414475.1 Pseudodesulfovibrio karagichevae | reverse complement strand
ACTGGCCGACGATGTCGAATCCGCCGGTCGCGTCGGCATCGGTGCCGCCGTGGCCGGTGACGGAGGTGACCGTGAAGTCGGTCGTCTGGTTGTCCACGTCGGTGTCGGCCACGCCGCCGTGGTCGTCGCCCGCCAGCACGTTGCCGCTCACGGTGGCCGGGGCCGCGTCGTCCACGGACTCGGTCAGGGTGGCGCTGTCGGCCATGGCCACCGGGGCGTCGTTGGCCCCGTTGATGGTGATGGTCAGGGTGGCGGTGGAGGTGCCGGGGTGGCTGTCCTGGTTGTCGGACATGGTGTAGGTGAAGGTGTCCGTGACCGGATCGCTGTCGGTGTTCAGGAAGTTGGTGGCCTCCGGGTTCTCCGTATAGGTGTAGGACCCGTCCGCGTTCATGTGCAGGGTGCCGTACTGGCCGACGATGTCGAATCCGCCGGTCGCGTCGGCATCGGTGCCGCCGTGGCCGGTGACGGAGGTGACCGTGAAGTCGG
>NZ_JBGLYH010000139.1:0-530 GCF_041414475.1 Pseudodesulfovibrio karagichevae | reverse complement strand
TCCGAGCCGGTGTAGGACTCGATGGACATGCCGGTGTCGGCCAGGGTGCGGCGCAGGAGCCGGGCCACGGCCATGGCGGCCACGGCGGCCGTGCCCTGGCCCACGCAGATGATCCTCCGGATGGGCCGGGTCGTGTCCCGGAACCGCTCGACCAGGGCCGGGCCGCGCCCGAACCCCTCGGGCAGGAACTCCACCTCGCCGTTTTTCTTGATATATTTGCCGTGCAGGGTGTTGCGCACCGAGTCCGGGGCCTCGTGGATCTCCTTCTCGATGTAGTGGGCGTACTCGCCCCGGAAGATGTCGCGCGAGAAGATCTCGATCTTCTCCTCGGCCAGCTCCACGGGCTCGCCGTTGTCCAGGTACCGGGCCACGGGGATGGCGTCCGCCGGGTCGGTGTCGCGCAGGACCACGGACACCCCGCCCTGCCGGTGCACGGCCACGGGATAGGACGAGCGCGCCCGGGCGGCCATGCCGTAGGCCTCGCTCGCCACCAGCCAGCCGTCATTGGTCCGGCCGATGTAGAAGGACTG
>NZ_JBGLYH010000138.1:0-588 GCF_041414475.1 Pseudodesulfovibrio karagichevae | reverse complement strand
CCGTGAACAACAACCTGACCAACATCTCATCGTTTTTGACGTGGTGCGAGGACGAGCAGCTTATTCCCACCAACCCAGCCCACCGCCTTAAAATCAAAGAAGAAAAGCCGGAAACGGAACACCGCTCTCCGTATACGACCAAGGATCTGGAAAACCTCTTCAACGCGCCCCAATACGTCGAGGACACATTCCTGCATCCGTCCGACTTCTGGTGCCCCCTTCTTTCCCTTTTCACGGGTGCACGGCGTGAGGAGGTATGCCAACTCCACGTTGAAGATGTCCGACAGGAGGAAGGGGTGTGGGTCCTTGATATCAACAAGGAAAAGAATGTTCATGGGTTCGCCAACAAGAAGCTGAAAAACCCAAGTGCCAAACGCCTTCTCCCGCTTCATCCCATCCTCGTTGAAACGCTACGCTTCCCGGAATTTGCCCGACAACAGGCCCAAAAGGGACACCTGCGGATCTTTCCCGAACTCGTCAAGATCAACACGAACTACGGCCACAAACTCGGCGAAAGGTTCAGTGAATTCAGGAAAACCATCGAACTTGAGGAAGCAGAAGGGGTCAAGGATTTTCACAGCTTGCGGC
>NZ_JBGLYH010000137.1:0-588 GCF_041414475.1 Pseudodesulfovibrio karagichevae | reverse complement strand
CCGTGAACAACAACCTGACCAACATCTCATCGTTTTTGACGTGGTGCGAGGACGAGCAGCTTATTCCCACCAACCCAGCCCACCGCCTTAAAATCAAAGAAGAAAAGCCGGAAACGGAACACCGCTCCCCGTACACGACCAAGGACTTGGAAAACATCTTCAACGCGCCTCAATATGTTGACGACACATTCCTGCACCCGTCCGACTTCTGGTGCCCCCTTCTTTCCCTTTTCACGGGCGCACGGCGTGAGGAGGTATGCCAACTCCACGTTGAAGATGTCCGACAGGAGGAAGGGTTATGGGTTCTGGACATCAACAAGGAAAAGAATGTTCATGGGTTCGCCAACAAGAAGCTGAAAAACCCAAGTGCCAAACGCCTTCTCCCGCTTCATCCCTTCCTAGTTGAAACGCTGCGCTTCCCGGAATTTGCCCGACAACAGGCCCAAAAGGGACACCTGCGAATCTTTCCCGAACTCGTCAAGATCAACACGAACTACGGCCACAAACTCGGCGAAAGGTTCAGTGAATTCAGGAAAACCATCGAACTTGAGGAAGCAGAAGGGGTCAAGGATTTTCACAGCTTGCGGC
>NZ_JBGLYH010000136.1:0-591 GCF_041414475.1 Pseudodesulfovibrio karagichevae | reverse complement strand
GAATGGCCCCGGCTCGACGCCGAAGCCCGTGACGAAATCGAAGTGACCGCAGGACATTCCGCAGGAAGGCGTGATGTGTCCGATGCCTACCTTGGCAGCAGTCAGTGACAGGACCCCGCTTCGGCGGGGTTTTCTTTTTGGGCGTGGGGTTCCATGGGGGAGATAAATCGCCCAGGCGATTTATCTCCCCCATGGAACCGTCCTTCCCTCATGTCGGCTTGGGGCCGACATGAGGGAAGGACTATCGCCAAATGAGGACCGTCACTTGGGAACGTATTTCGATTTTGCCAGATGAGACAGGTCCATCCCGTAGTCGAGGTGGGCTATGACCTCCTCGAAGCACATGGAGGCCGGGAAACGCCCCCCATACCGTTCGGCGGACATCTTCTTGAGCTTGTGGCCAAAGGTCTGTTCGAACGGGTCGTCCTGCATCTTCTTCTGCTTGAAGAAGTTGGAGAACGTATGCCGCAAGCTGTGAAAATCCTTGACCCCTTCTGCTTCCTCAAGTTCGATGGTTTTCCTGAATTCACTGAACCTTTCGCCGAGTTTGTGGCCGTAGTTCGTGTTGATCTTGACGAGTTCGGGAAAGAT
>NZ_JBGLYH010000135.1:0-600 GCF_041414475.1 Pseudodesulfovibrio karagichevae | reverse complement strand
CCCAGCTGGTCGGCCAGCTCGGGGACAACGGCGCGGCGCTCAGGGAATTCATCAAGCATGACGACCTTTTGTGGGCCATGTCCGCAGGCCTGCAGACGCTCAACATCATCGCCCACACCCGCTGGGCCAGTAACGGGATCATCTCCGTGCCCAACTGCCACCCGGTGGACGGGCTGGTCGAAGGCGACATGTCCACGGGGTTGGAAAAGACCATGTTCGTGCTCAACGGCGACGTGGACAACTACCGCACCCTGGTCGAGGAGACGGTCCTGGCCAAGGGCGCGCACATCCCGCCGGCCATCTCCACCGACGCCAAGATCCTGCCCGTGCTCTTCCACCTGGGCGTGGAGGACGTGGGCGACGCCGAGGAGCGGTTCCGCAACGTGCTCAGGCGCTGCGAGGGCTCGCTGGCCGTGGTCATGCAGAACCTGAACGATTTCGACTCGCAGTTCCTGGCCCAGAAGGGCTCGGGGCAGTCCTTCTACATCGGCCGGACCAATGACGGCTGGCTGGTGGCGAGCGAGGCCTACGGCATGGCCGCCCGGGCGCGCTCGTCCTATCCCGTGGCCGTGCACCGGCAGGGCGGGGTGTCCGTGGTCC
>NZ_JBGLYH010000014.1:0-80348 GCF_041414475.1 Pseudodesulfovibrio karagichevae | reverse complement strand
GAAAGAGCCAGCGAGTTGCCTCGCTGGCTCCATGAATACAATTATTACAGGAATCATTCGGCGTTACAGCATAAAACGCCTATCAGCCGATTGGGAGCCGCTGTGAACAACGTCTTGCAACTCCACAGCTAGCGCGGGGTCCGGCGGGCGGCGTCAACCGTCCGATCCGGCGGTGTCCGGCCATTCGTTGTGCGGGACGATGCCGACCCCGGCTTCGGCGAGGCTGCTCCGGGCGTCTTCCAGCGTGCAGCGTCTGTAATGGAGGGCGCTGGCCATGGCCACGGCGCTGGTCCCCGAGTTCCGGACCACCTCGACCAGGTGTTCCGGGGAGCCCATGCCCCCGGAGGCGATGACCGGCACCGGGACGGCCCGGCACACGGCCTCGACTAGGTCGACGTCGAACCCCTTGTAGGTCCCGTCGCGGTCCACGGAGGTCAGGAGGATCTCTCCGGCCCCCAAATCCACGGACTTGCGCGCCCAGTCCACAACGTCCAGGCCGGTATGCTCGCGCCCGTTCTCCACGTAGGCTTCCCATCCCTCGCCCGAGGCCCTGCGCTTGGCCTCGATGGACAGCACCATGCACTGCGAACCGAAGGTCTCCGCGATTTTCGTGATCAGGGCGGGATTGGCGATGGCCGCGGTGTTCACGGCCACCTTGTCCGCCCCGCAGCGGAGCATGGCGCGCACGTCGTCGGCGGAGCGGATGCCCCCGCCAACGGTGATGGGCACGAAAATGTTCCTTGCCGTGCTGCGCAAAAGCTCGCCGAGGCTGTTGCGGCCGTACAGGGCGGCGACGGCGTCCATGTACAGGATCTCGTCGACGCCGTGCCGGTAGTACTCCAGGGCGAACTCGCCGGGATTGCCCACCACGCGCAGCCCCTCCAGGCAGATGCCCTTGATCAGGTTGGGGCCCTTGATGTCCAGCCTGGCGATGAGGCGGAAGGGGATCACGGGACGTCCTTGCGGTAGCTGGCGTACTGGTTGCCGCGCCATCCCTCGGCGTGCACGGATTCCCCGGTCCCCTCCTTCCAGATCGGGTGCCGCAGCTCCCATCCGGTCCCGGTCCACTTCCACAAATGGGGCGAGCGGAACGAGTCGCAGAGGTTGTCGAAATACGCCCTGTCCATGACGGGCTGCTCGAACCGGGCATGGGCCTCCGGGTACTGGCTTGCCGGCACGCTCAGGTAGGCGAACAGCTCGTCGATGAAGCGCTCGGGAAATTCCCCGTCGTATTTTTTGACCAGGGCCACCCCTTCCTCGCGGGTCAGGTCGCCGCAGCGTATCTCGGCGAAGGCCTCGTAGGTGGCCCTGCCGATGCCGAATTTCATGAACGTGGTGTAGTAGTGCAGGTCGTCGAGTTTGTCGTCGATGCTGTTGTATTTGGTGTAGGTCCCCGGGGTGCGCTCGGGCGCGGCCTCGAAGTTCCCGTGCTCGACTGCGTAGTAGTAGTTGTGCTGGGGATGCCAGCGCAGGTAGTAGCCGAGGTAGTGGACCTCGCATTGGAAGTCGTTCTTCTCATCCTCCATGATGGGCAGGTAGGGGCGCACGTCGTTGTTCGTCAGCCCGAAGTTCTCCTTGAGCTCTCCGATGCTCAGCCCGGCAAGGACGATGTCGTCCGCGTTCTTGTTCGTGTAGAAGCTCGCGTCCTGGATCTTGCTGTGCGTCTTCTTGGAGAGATCAACCTCGTATTCCCCGTAGAAAATCAAGGGAATCTTGTACTTGTGGGCGATCTTCGGGGAGATCCCCTTTTGCCCGAGTATGAAGGGCTGAAACGGGTGCAGGAGATTTTCCAGGGCCAGCCGGGTCAGCAGTCGATGGGTCAGGCCGTTGGGGTGCACCAGGATGTTTTCGAAGCCCGCGTGTATCCACCGTTGGAAATTCTTCCAGCCCCAGTCGGTGTAGATGTGCGGCGCCCAGGTCACGGTCAGGGGGTGCATGCCGTATTTGTACTTGAGGATGTGGGCGGCGAAGAAGCTGTCTTTGCCTCCGGAGCCGGAGACGATGCAGTCGAAGGCGCCGTCGGTCCGGCGATGGCGGGCGCAGATGTCCTTGAGCTCCTCCTCCTTGGCGTCCCAGTCGAAGGTGCTCCATTTCTTTTCCGCGTACCGGCAGGCGTTGCAGACGTTCTCCCCGTCGAACTGGACGGTCTTCTTGATGCTCTGCTTGGTGTGCTTGAACTCCACCGCTCCCACGGGACGTTGGTTCGAGACGACGCATTTGTTGCAGTAGCTGACCGTCTCCGGCAGCCCATACCGCGTTTCGAACGGCCCTTCGCTTCCGGTGAATTTCGAGAGATCGATTTCTCTCCGTGCGGGATACTTGTGCATCGTGAACATCCTCTATGCTGTTTAGAACTGTGTGGCGTGATTTCGTTTACCATATTGCGAGCCGAACAAGGCAATGCATCCGCCGGAGGCGCGGGGAAAGCGCCGCGTGCCGTGTTCGCCCGTCATCCCCGTCCGTCCTTCCGGTCCAGATGGGACAGGATATTCCGGAACGACTCCTCCAACTTGCCCCTGTCGTCGATGACCAGAGAGCTGTCGAACTCGAATTGGAGATTGTTGTCGAGGAGATGGCTTATTATGTAGGGAGAGGACAGCGCGATGGCGTCGCCGTATTCATCCAGGACCCTGGAGGCGAACAACGCCGTCGAATACGGCGACCAATGGCAGTGCGTCTGGTGAATCCGTTGCGCCTGTTCGTCATGCCTTGTCTGGAACTGGTTGGATGAGTAGACAATGACATTTTCAACGCCTCTTTGCTTCAATTCATCAAAGTACATTCCGATGACATGTTCAAGATTTTCTTGTCTCGACTCCAGATTGTGAATATTGCAATGAATGATCAGCAGTGCACGTTTGTTATTTTTTCTTCTTGGCTCGTCGCACGTATCGACGAGGACCTTGTAGCGGCCCCATGTTCCTACCCTTTGTAAATCCCTCAGTCCCAGAAGTTCGCTTATCTCGTCATCAAGCTTGATGTTCGGGAGCATGAAGTTGTTGTCTTCACACGGGTGTTCGGAGAAATTGTATCTGGATATCAGCTCGAACCAGCTCTCTTGATGCTGGTTTGAATAGCGGCAGAGCAACAACTGAATGGTATTGCTGTTGTAGTCGAGTATCTTTTTGAGCTCTTCCTTGGACGACGCTCCCGTGCTCGGCATGGAGTCCATGCCCAGGGCGTCGCCGTCGGGATCCATCCGCTCGATCTGTTCGCGGAAAAAGGCTATGGCGCGCTGCTGATTCTCGATAATCGAGAGGTACCGCTCCTCATCCCCCGGAACGGGCGGGGCGATATGATCTGTGGCCGTCACGAGTCTCATTTTCTTCTCCCGGGTCCATGCCCTCGCTGTATCTCGGAGTGGCCTCCCGCCGTGCGGTGCCGCCCCGTCATTCTCCGTTCGCAACCCGCAGGTGCCGTTCGGGCGCGGGCGCTTCCTCGGCCGCCGGGCCGTATTCGTATGGTTCGACGTACAGGCCGAGCCGCTTCAGGTCGTCCAGGAGCAGCACCCGGTTTCTGGGGATCAGGGTCTCCTCGGGGGAGTCATAGTCCCTGAGGCTGTCCGGGTTGAACGAGCCGCCAAAGGGGCCACCCGATGCCGGGGCGGACACAAGCCGCATGGCCCGGCTTTGCGTGTAGTGGGTGGGGATGAGCTGGCCGTTCTGCGTGGCCCAGATCTTCTTGTTGGAGAAGAGGTAATGTTCGGCTTCCTCGGTCGCATAGCGGAAGCGCGACACGGAGTTCCCGAGCCGGTTCATGAAAAAGGGGGGATTGGCGGTTTCGAGGATCAGGAGCGGAAGGTCCCGGTCGGCGAGGCGCTCTTGGCCCAGGTGGTCGAACAGGGCGTCCGCATCGAGTCCCTTGGGCGCGATGAGGGTCCAGCCGTCACGTTCGGTCTTGACCACGGGCTTAAGGGTTCGTTCCCGAGCGGTTAGGGCCTCGCAGGCTGCGGCCATGTCCTCTCTGGTATCTATGTCGATGTTTTCGCGCCAGTCGAGGGTCAGCCTGTAGGTCTTTTCGTTGATGTTATAGCCGCTATCCAAGTAGGCCTGTTCCGGGAAGTCCCGGTGAAAGAAGACGTAGCAGGAGGAATTGTAGCGAAAGTAGGAGGCCGGTCCCTTGAGGAAACGCCTGAACCCGCCCTCGCAGGGGTGATAGTAGTCGTGCGAGCAGACCTCGTCCTCGCTGACGGACTCCACCCGGAGGATGTGCCGCGAGCTGATCTCGCGGCAGGCCTCGACGAGCTTGTGCGGCTTGCGGAAGGGATAGGTGGGCATGAACAGTCCCATGAAGTCGATGCCCGTCCTGTTCTCCAGGTAATGCCGGACGACGTCGCGCAGGGGCGAATTGCTCCCGGCCATGCTCGCCGGGCGGTTGAGTATCCGCACTTCGCGCTCGGAATAGCGTTGCCGGACGACGTCGGCGACCTCGTCGCTTTCCGTGGAAACGGTGATGTCGTCAAAGGACTGCGACGCAAGCAGGGCGTCGAGGGTCCAGTGGATCAACGGCTTCCCGCCGAGGGGAAGAATGTTCTTCTTCAGGAGCCGCCTGGAAGAGATGCGGGCTGGTACGAGGGCGCCTATTCTCATGGGTATATCCTGCAAGTTACGCGTTAGTTGGACGCCGCGCGGATGTGCCTGCGGACGTATGAATCAAACAGTTTGGCCTTGATGCCCATTTCGTGCTCGCCCAGGCAGCGCATTCTCCCGCGCCGGGCGATGTCTTCTCGTTCCCGGGGATGGGCCAGGTAATAGAGGATCTTGTCCACCAACTCCTTTTCGTCCGCGAACGTTTCGAGCTCCCGGCCCGGTTCGAACATGGCCGTGATGTTGTCATACGGCTCGGTCAGCAGGAAGGTTCCCGCTCCCAGGGTCTCGAAGACGCGCATGTTCGCGCTTTCCTTCTGCGCCAGATCCCGGCCCGAACCCTCGGCGTAGTTCATCAGCCCGATGCTCCCTCGGGCGTCGAAGGAGATCGCCCCGGAGCGCAGCGCCTTGAGCATTTCGATGCCGAACACCGGGGGACGAAGATGGGGCGCGAGAGCCTTTTGCAGTTCCGGGTCGCTCGGCGAGGCGTGCACCCTGAAGCTGAATCCGTGCTTTTGGGCCGCCTTGGCGATGACGGTGAGCAGGTGGTTTCGCTGGACGTGCTGGGTGGGCGTGCATTGCCCGGAAAAGACCACATCGCATTCCTGGCGGGTCTCACCGATCTGGTCGAGATACCAGGCCGGGAATCCGGGTGTGAAGTGCTCGGCCGCCCTGGCTCCGAGGTCGAGGGCCGCCCGGCGGATGCCGGAAAGGCTCGACAGGATCAGGTCGTAGTCGGTCCAGTCCACGTCGTGGGGGATATTGGCCGCCCGCCATCCGGACAGGAGGCGCGGCCGTTTCGTCAGTCTCCGGGCAAAGGCGGAGTCGAACCAGGCCGGGTCGCCGAAATAGAGCACGTCGGGAGCGATCTCCTCGAGCTGCATCCGGGTCGTTTCGCGGACCCAATCGCCTTCGGGGAAGGGCACGCCGTGTTCCCTGGCCCACTGCTCCTGGGCGGGACGGCAGTTGGGCACGATGAGCCGGGCGTCGTAGCCCAGGGGCTCCAGATAGGGCGGGAGGATGTGGATGCCGCTGAAGGCGTCGCCGACGAGCTCGTCCATCTGGGTCCTGAACGAGGACTGCTCCAGGCCGGGATGCCGGGCGTAGAAATCCTCGACGTAGGGAGTGTAGAAGAGGTGCCCCTGGACCATGGAGAGCCGTTCCGGAACCTCGGACGCGGTCCCGCTTGAGGCCTGAGCGGCGAGGGGACGGGCGGGTTCGCTTCCGCGGCGCGGCCGCCGGGGCGAGACCTCGACGTCGATGCCGCCCTCCCACATGAGCATGGTGTTGAGGTTGCGGGCCATGAGGTTGACCAGGGCGGAAAAGGCCTGTTCCCGGTCCGTGCGCGGGGCGTTGTGCATGTCCTGGAGGATGCCGTGCCCGATGCATTCCATCTGTCCGGGCGAGTATTCCCGGAAGGACAGGACCCCGTCTCTGTTGTCCACGGCCCACTTGTGCCCGGATACGCCCGCCGCGTTCAGGAACAGGTCCTTGCTTGGCGCCGGAGTCTCAATGTACCCCCGCTTGGCAATGCGGGACAATTCGGCGCAGGCCGCCTCGGGGTCGGCCGTGTGCTCCAGCACGTGGGAGCAGTAGACGAAGTCGAACTCCTTGTCCGCGAAGGGGGTGCTTTCCACGCTGCACTCGTAGCAGGGCTTGCCGTCGACGAACCGGAACGGCTCCCCGGCGCGGCCCAGCGCGTGATCGGAAAAGGTTATGTCCGCGAGGTGGGTCGCTAGGGGAAAGGGGATGTGCCCGCTGCCCATGTCCAGGACCTTGTCGCCCGGCCGGATGGGGAAATCGTAGCAGCGCGACTGGTAGAGCGCGTAGCGGCTCCTGTCCTCGAGCTTGCCGAACAGGTCATGGGCCAGGACGAGGATGTCCTGTCCGGGCGTGAACCCTTCGAGCAGCATTTGTTCCAGGAGGTCGAAGGCCTCGTTGTGGTTTCCGCCCGCGAACAAGGCGGTGGACAGCGACAGCCCCTCTTCGATGGAACGTATCGGGCGGTTGCGCTTGCGCCGTCGTGCGGCATGGTCGAACAGTGCGGACATGGTGGTCGCTCTCCAATCGTGCGGTTCGTTAACCCAGTAAACCCAGCGCTTCCGGCGGCAGCATCCTGGCCAGAAGGGCGTCGGCGAAAAATTTGATTCCCCAGCTCGGCAGAACGTACGGGCAGTAGTTTCCGCCGGCGGGCCAGGAGCCGAAGAGCCCACCCCGAAGGCCTGGTTCCAGCTGCGCGCCCGTCAGTTGGAGGCGCTTGAGCCCGTCGACGAGGGCCCCGGCCGCCTCGTTCATGCCTTCATCCCCGAGACGGAGGGACATGCGCATGAGGAAGAAGGCGATCTGCGCGTTGCCGGTCAGGCAGGACCAGGCGTCCTCGCTCCGGAAGCGGGCGTCGAGGGTGCCGGGCAGGCCGGGCAGGCAGGGCGCGCCGGGCTCGGGCGTCGCCAGCGCGGCCTGGATGTTCCGTGCGGCCCTGGTGAGCAGCGAGACGATCTTGTCGTGGGGGATGTCCGCCTCTTCGTAGCCGAGGGATTTCTCCAGCCCCGTGAGGAGGTAGCCGGTGAGATGCGTCCAGGGCCTTCCCGGGTCGCCCAGGCTCGTTTCGTCGAAAAATCCGTTGTCATGCGCTTTGGATAGGATCCAGCGCGTTGCCTGTTCCGCGGCCGTGCGGAAACGGGGTCCGCTCGAGCGCCTGGCCGTTTCGAGGAGCGCCCAGACCACGCGGGACTTGTACGTTCTGGGCCCGGCGTAGACGTAGCGGGCCCATTTCCCCTCGCCGTCCAGGGCCAGGGTCGTGAAGTATGCCGCACGGACGGCGGCCTCGAGAAAACGGTCGTCGTGCAGGGCCTCGTGCAGGGCGAGCCAGCCGAGCATAACTTGTCCGGTGTTGAAGACGCGCGGCCGGGGATGGTAGAAGCCCAGGGATTCGCCCGCTCCGCCGAGGGGGGACTGGATGTCAAGCTCCCACTGTCCCAGCGCTTTGGCGGCATCGAGCAGCCCCGCGCGGCCGGGCAATCTGGCCGCCGCGGCGTAGGTGGCCGCGATGTACCCGGTGACTTCAGGGTAGGAGAACCCGTAACTCGCCGACATCGGGTCGTAAAAGGCTGGAATGCCCCGGTCGGGAGCGGCCAGCCGGGCGGACTCGAACCAGTCGAAACAGGCCGCCAGATGTTCCTCGTCGGTGCCTTGCAAGCCGGTTTCCGCCTGGACGTCGAAGCGGTCGAGCCGGGTCCTGACCTCGGCTTCCCGTTCGGGGTCGGCACAGGCCGCCTTTCTTTCGAATTCGGCCCTCAGCCCCGTCACCCTTTCGTCCTCGCCGCCCGCCGCGACGAAATCGTCGATCAGGCGGATGCCGTCGGCGGGGCGTCCCGTTCCGCGCACCACGCCGAGGGCCGTGAGGGCCGCGAGGGCGTCGGCCGGATTGAGTTCCAGGGAGCGCAGGACGTGCTGCCATCCCCTGTCCTTCTCGCCTGCGGCGAAGAGTCCGATTCCCTTGTCCCGTTCCGCCCCGGCCAGTTCGGCGAGGTCCCGCGACTTGACGGCCTCCAGGAAGAACATCTGCTCGGGCCGGTTGTCGATGGCCTCGATGCCGGGGATGGCGCTTTCCCGGTACTCCATGCGCCGGATCGAATCGAAACCGGCCTGGCTGAAGAGCAGGCTCAGGGACTGGAAGTCGTAGACGTGGCGGCAACGCTTGGTCCCGGCCCGGAACCCGCCGAAAAATTCGTTGAGCTTGTCGCCGAAGGTGGCGCCGGGAAACCGGTCCCTGCCGTCGGGGAGCTTCTCGGCGTAGAAGGCGTCGCCCTGGAGGTAATGGGAGACGAGCTCCCGCAGGTCCTGCACGGCGAACCGGGCGATGCCGCCCGGAACGAGCACCCTGTGGACGTCGGCCACGACCTCGGCGGCGCGTTCCCTGGCCAGGTAATTGATCGCGGAGATGCAGACGAGGTGGCGGACCGACGCGTCGGGAAAGGGGAGGAGCTTTTCGTCGAGATCGATGACGATGTCCGCCGGGGGGTTGACGTCCAGGTTGACGTACCCCGGAAGCAGGTTGGTCCCGCAGCACAAGTTGACCCTGAGCCCGTCCGGGACGGGAGCGGCGGAGTGGTTGGGGCGGGTGGAGTCGATGGTCATGGGACTTCCTTTTTCGTTTTCCTGTGCACCTTGCGGAGCCTTGGTGATCGCCGCCCTACAGGAGGCAGTTGCGTTTGCAGAATTCCGGGAAATTCCCGTTGCGGACGTCAGACCTGAAGCGCTCGTATTCGGGGCTGTCCCAAATCTCCCGGACGCCCTGGCGGGCGATGTCGCCGAACACCTCCTGCCCGTCGTTGTCGTAGCAACAGCACACTGCCTGTCCTTCGCGCAGGATGGTGAAGACGTTGCGCGCGTTCTGGCAGGCGCGCATGCGGGCGGCCCGTTTTTCCCCGTCCGAACCGTTGTCGCGGACGTATTCGGGGATGTCGGAGGGCTTGAGCAGCGACCCCTCCCGCAGGTAGGGCGGCTTGAAATACGCTTCCAGCCCCAGGTCCCGGCATATCCGCCCGAAGGCTTCCATTTCGTGCCGGTTGTGCTCGAAGACCAGGAATTGGGGTATGATCTTGACCGCCCCGCCCGTGCGCCGGTTTTCGGCGGCGAGCAGCGCCAGCCCCTCCATGGCCTTGCGCACGTCTCCACCCCGGCGGTACCGCTCGTAGACCTCCTGCGTCACGCCGTCGATGGACACGATGACGTCGGTCACGCCCGAGCCGATGAGCTTTGCCGCGCTGTCGGCGTCGATGGTGTTCGCGTTGGTGCTGATGTTGCTCTTCGAGAATTTCGCGGTCCGGGCGATTATCCTGAAGATGTCCGGGTTGAGCAGCGGTTCCCCCCAGACGTGGAGATAGGCGTATGCGCAGTGCGGCTCGATGGCCTCGGCCACGACGTCGTAGAAGTCGCCGGACATGACGCCTTTCCCCCTGTTCGCCAGGCCGCTGCCGACGGCGCATTCGGGGCAGGACAGGTTGCACCCGAAGGTCGTTTCCACCGCGAAGATGAGGCTGGGGTCACGTTTTTCCACTGAGTCATTTCCTCCAACTACGGCCGTTGGTGTTGTTCCATGAGCCGGGCATCGCCCCGCTCCCCCGGCGAACCGCCAGGGGGAGGCGGATATCCCGCCGGTCCGCCCATTCGGTTCCCGAAAGTATCGTTCATTCATTCAAGAAATGTTCCAACTCATGGGGTGGAGGGGCGGCGGCTCCGGCGGCCGCGTTGGCGGCATCGGCCGCTGCGGGACCGCCACGGCCCGCGCAGCCGGGTTCCCGCCGCTGCCGGGCGGGCCGCGAGGGCGGCGCGGCTCCGTTCAGGGCTCGGGGCCGTTGCGCCGGGCAGGGCCCGTTCTTTCCGGGTCGGGCGCACGGTAGCCCCCGTGCTGTCAAATAACCGTCAATTTTTGCCGCCCCGCCGTGCGGCGATTCCCGGTAATCCCACGGGGAATTCAGGTCCGGCGGCCTCCGTGCCGGTTGCTGGCGTGATCCTTGCTTGGCAAATCCGATCGGATGTACCGGGAAAAAACATTAGGTTGTTAATGATTTTTTTGGAAGGGCCAACCGGGCCACAGACGCGTGAAAATTTAACATGCTTGTTTTATTCAAGTTTTATTGTACCCTGATTACGGTCGGAGGGTGGGGACTTGGCAGATGCGAGAAAAATCATTAATGGGGTAAATAATTTGACGCCCCGTCCGTCGCGGTTGCTTCCCGCTTGCGCCGGGTTCGTCCGGGCCGGTTCGAGACGCCGTTCAGGGGAGGAATATTGATGGCTACCCTTTATTCCGAAGAGGAATGCCGACAGGAGTTTTACCGCCTGCGTGAGCGGTTCGAATCCTTTCCCCGGTTCACCCCCGTGGAAATCCGCTTTCTCGACTTCACCTTCAACGTCCCGGACGCCTTGAGTTTCGTCTACCAGTTCCGGGATATATTCTGGTACGAGGTGTACCGTTTCGATCGGGAAAGCGCTCCGGCCGGGGCGGTACTCGATTGCGGGGCAAACGTGGGGCTCAGCGCGTTGTGGTTCGGGATAAATTATCCCGGGTTCCCTCTCGTCGCCTACGAACCCGACCCGCGGATAGGTCGCTTTCTCTCGGAAAATATTGCCGCCAATCTGGGTGCCGACACCCGTTCCCACGTGGAGGTTCGCCATGAGGCTGTCATGGACGCCTCCGGCCCGGCCCTGTTTCATTCGGATGGGGCCGACGGCGGACGCGTGGTTGTGGGCGGCGCGCGCGGCGGCGCGGAAACGCTGATCGAGGTGTCGACCGTGCGGCTGCGCGATGAACTGCTTGCCCGGGGGCCGGTTTCCCTGCTCAAGCTGGATGTCGAGGGCGCCGAGGAAGCCCTGGCCGTCGACTGCTCGGATGCCCTGGCGCAGGCCGCGAACATATTCATCGAATACCACTCGTTCAAGGGCCGGCCGCAAGGGCTGGAGGCCATACTGGCCGTCCTGCGCGGGGCCGGATTCCGCTATTACGTGGAGAACATTCGCAAGAGAAGACATCCCTTTCTGTATGACAATCCGGCTGAGACCATGGATCTGCAACTAAACATATACGCCCGGAAGCGGGCTGGCGGGAGGTAATTGATGCTCGTGCCTGAATGGATTCGTTCCATAAAAGATGAAAACGCGAACGCGCTTCCGGGTTGTTCGGAAGAGGAAATCGTTGATGCTCTCGTCGCCGACCCGTCGTTGATCGGTCTGAATTCCGCAGCCCTAGGGGCCATGGCCGGTGAGCAGCTCCGAGAGTATCTGGCCGGGGAATTCTACTTCCTGCTATGGCGGAAATTCGGGCGAGCGGCCTCCGAACGCCTGTTCAAGGCCCAGTGGGGGTATGGCTCTCCGGAATGGTTCGACCACCGCCACCACATCCTCGAGCCGGATCGTTGGTGCACCGACTACTGGGCCGAGTCGGCCGACAACGTCTTGCGGGTCTTACCCTTGGGGGGGAGGCTCCTCAACCTTTGTTCGGGGGATGGGTTCTACGACTATTACTTCTACCGCAAACGGGCCGAAGACATTGTCTGCGTGGAACGTGACGGCTCCGCGATTTCACAGGCCAGGCGGCTGCACCTCGACCCGCGCATCACCCTTATCGAAGCGGACGTCCTGTCGTATGAACCGCCGTCCGGACAGTTCGACGTCGTGGCCATTCGCGGGGCCATTGAACACTTTGGACAGGCCGAACAGCAGGCTATTTTTCAGAAGGCCCACCAGGCCCTGAAACCGGACGGCTGGTTCTGCGGCGACACCGTCCAACGTCGAGAAGACGGAAACAAGCATCTGACCTTTCATGAATTCGAATGGGCGGACGAGAGGGAAATGGCTGCCGAACTCGGCCGGGTCTTCGGGACCGTCGAGACCCATACCATGGTCTCCAAGGAGACCACGACGTTATTCTGGCGTTGCCGGAAGGATGCGTAAGGCCGGGCTGAAACGGACCGGAGTGGACGGATTGTCCCGGACCATGGCCGGGAGCGAGAAGGGTGAGGAGAGCCCGGCCATGTAGGGGACCGGGCACATGAGGGACGCGCTTCTGGCGAAAATGAATTCGCGGGTCATGTGGGACAGGGCCAGCAGGAAGTGCTTGCGGCCCTCCCCGGGCAGGGACAGGACGAAGTCGGAGGCCGACGGGCCGTCCCGGCCGATGAAATTCTGGGCGAAGTAGAGCCCGAACTCGTACCAGGCCCTGGGGGCCCAGTTCGTCGGGTGGAGCACATGGAAGGCCATGGGCGAGAGGTTGTGGACGGTGGGGAGTCCTTGTTCCAGGGCGAAGCGCGGTGTAAAGTAGTCCCACCAGGGCAACCCCATGCAGAATTCCGAACCGGGAAGCGTGCGGAGCAGCTTTTGTCCGAAAAAGAAATAGTCAAAACCGATGTCGAAGAAATCCCCTCGGGACACGACGCCCTCGGCCGTATCGACCCGGGAGCCGAAGACCAGCCCGTCCGGGGCGTGTTCGGCCAGGAACCGGGGGAGTTCGGGACATGGGGCCAAGGCTATGTCCGCGTTGACGATGCCGCAGACCGCCGCCCCGGTGTTCGCCAGGGCGTCGAAGATCGCGTCCAGGCGCACGTACGGGTTCCCCGACGCGGAGCGGTGGATCGCCGTGGTCGGGACAAAGGTCACATCCGGGAAGAAGGGGGCCAGGGCCCCTATTTCGTCGGCGGGGTTGACCGAGACGATCTCGAAGCCGAGCGCCTTCCAGGTCCCGAGGGTGGCGCCGTGAAACGCCTTGCGCCGGGGGGGGATGCTCGTCGCCACGACCATGCGCCGCCGGTCCGTTCCGTCGCCTGTTTCCGACGGGGCCGAAAACGCGTTGATTGCGGCCCCCTTGTCGTGCGGCCTGGCCTGGAGGACCTTTTCGAACCATGTGCGCGCCGGCTCCCCCTCGCCGCGCGCGAGGTGGACGTGCGCCGTCAGCTTGGCCAGGTCGACGTCCTCCGGCAGCCGCTCCAGGAGCGTCCGGCAGATTTCCATTGCCGCCCCGCTCTCGCCCCGAGACAGGGCGATGGCGGCCCGCATGAAGGCCAGGGGGGGCTCGAGGTCGGCGGGGGGCAGGCGGTCGAAACGCGCATCGGCGCCGCCCACGTCGCCGCGAAGGATGTCCTCCCTGGCGGATTTCCACAATTCGAAGGACGCCTGGGTCTGCGGAGGGGCGCACACCCCGTCGAGGCCGATGGTCCGTCCGTCTGCGCCTCGGGGGCTCTCTTCGGCGGATGCCGGGTGGTTGCGGGGAGTGGTAGCCATGTACTTGCTAATGGGGAAAGCGTTGCGCCCTTGGTGGAATTGGAACAGACCTCTGTTTAAGGCTAAGACATATGAACATCGCACAAATTTGTCACGATAATTTTGGCGGGGCGGGCAATGCCGCGCGAAGGCTGCACGAAGGCCTGCTCGGTCTCGGGCAGCGCTCCTCGCTGCTGGTCATGGTCAGGCAGGGCGCCGATCCCGCGACGTACGTCATCCCCCCCAGGGACGGTTTCCCGCTCAGCCCGGCCGCCGGACTCGGCGGTCACCCGGACTTCGCCGCCAGCGTCAAACGCTGGGGGCGCAGGGTGGGGCGGTACGGGAACAGGCCCAAGGGGCTCGAACTGTTCACGGACGCCGGGGCGGTCAGCCGTTTTTGGGACATGGATCAGGTCAGGGAGGCAGACGCGGTCATCCTGCATTGGATCTGCGGCGTCATCGACGTGGCGGGCGAAGCGCTCGCGGCGCTCAAGGGAAAGGCCGTCGTCTGGGTGCTGCACGACATGAACCCGTTCACCGGGGGCTGCCATTACGCCATGGGCTGCGACCGCTATGCGCAGGCCTGCGGAGTCTGCCCCCAACTGGGCTCGAGGCGTTCGGAGGACTTGTCCCGGCGGGTCTTCGAAGACAAGCTCCGGGCCTACGCCGATCTCGATTTCACGGTGGTCACGCCGAGCCGCTGGCTGGCCGGCAAGGCCGGCGCGGGCAGCCTCATGCGCGGGCGGACCATCGAGGTCGTCCCGAACTCCGTGCCCACGGACATTTTCAGGCCCATGGACCGCGCCGCGTCCAGGGCGAAGCTCGGCATCCCCCCGTCAGCCTCGGTGATTTTGTTCGGGGCCGAGAGCCTGGGCAACCGGCGCAAGGGGGTCGGGCATCTCCTGGCCGCCCTGGATATCCTGGCCGCCCGAAAGCCGGACCGGGACATCGCCCTGCTCACGTTCGGGGGAGGGACTCTCCCGGAAGGATTGCCTTTCCCGGCATACCATGCCGGAATCGTTCGGGACGAGTCGGAACTGGCCGCCGTGTACGCCGCCGCCGACGTCCTGGCGTTGCCGTCGCTGGCGGACAACCTCCCCAACGTGGCCCTGGAGGCCATGGCCTGCGGACTGCCCACGGTCTGCTTCGCCATCGGCGGCTTACCCGAAATCGTCGATTCCGGCAAAACCGGGTTGCTCGCGCCCCCCGGCGACGATGCCGGATTCGCCGAGGCCCTTGCGCGGGTCCTCGCCGACGGCCGGGGCCCGTACTCCCGCTGCCGTGAGGAAGCCCTTGAGAGATACAGCCTGAACGTCCAGGCGTCCCGATTCGTTTCATTACTCGAACGCATAGTTCCGCAGGAGGCTCCATGCTCAAATCCCTGACCCCGAAGGATCTCGACGGGGGCGTCAACCTTCTCGATATCGGCTGCAGCGGCGCTCCGGACGAGAAATGGCGTCCCATCCGCCGCCTGGTCAATTACATCGGTTTCGACCCCAATCAGGCGGAGTGCGAACGCCTGGACGCCGAACCCCGGGAATTTCTTTCGACGCGGCATCTGCCCTATGCCCTGGCCGGGGAGGACGGCGAGCGCGAACTGTTCAAGACCAAAAGCATCTATTGCTATTCGCTCCTCGAACCCAAGCATGAATGGCTCGAACGGTTCTCCTACGCGGATCTCTTCGAGGTCGAGGGAACGATTCCGGTCACGGTCAAGGCCATGTCCAACGTCGCGGAACTGGCGGCGTTCGACGCGGATGTGGTCAAGGTGGATTCGCAGGGCCTGGACATGGAAATCCTCCGCAACGGGCGGGACATCGTTTCGCGGGCCTTCTACGTGGAGACCGAGCCCGGTTTCGTCGAGCACTACCGGGGCGAGAACACCTTCTGCCAGGTGGCCGGACTCATGGGGGAACTCGGCTATCTGCTCTTCGGCCTGACGCTGTGCGGCGTGCCGAGAAAGGGCCCGTTCGCCAAGCGGAAGGGGAAGACCCAGGTCATGTGGGGGCAGAACGTCTGGCTCAAGGACTACGTCGCCCTGGAGGCGGAAGGGCGGGCCGGGACGCTGACCCGCGCCAAGGCCCTCAAGGCCCTGCTCCTGTGCGCCGTGGAGGGGGTCCCGGATTTCGGCTACGAACTGGCCGTTTGCTTCCGGGGCAAGGGGCTGCTTTCCGGCCAGGAACTGGAATCCCTCTCCTCGGAAAGCGCCTGGAACCTTTCGGAGTAACCGGCCCCGCCCGGCAGGGGATGCAAAACGCGGCGAAAGCCCGTATCCTCCGGTCATGCGCTTCGCCCATCCCGAACCCTCGCCCGCGTCCGCCCGCATCTGGCCGGTCTTCCTGCCCTTTGCCGGGTGCCCGCACCGCTGCGTGTTCTGCGCCCAGGACAAGCAGACCGGCCGGGATGACGCGGACCTGGACGCCGTGCGCCGGGAGCTGGAAACCGATCTTCAGGGCGCGCTCAACCAGGGGCGCGGCCCCTATGAGCTGGCCTTCTACGGGGGCACCTTCACGGCTCTGCCCGCGCCGTGGCCCGAGACCTTCCTCGCCCTGGCCGACCGCTTCCGCAAGTCGGGCCTGATCTCCCGCGTGCGCTGCTCCACCCGGCCGGACTGCGTGGACCCGGACGGCCTGAAGCTCCTCGCCGCTCTCGGTCTGGACATGGTCGAGCTGGGCATCCAGTCCTTTGACGACGGGGCGTTGCGCGCCTCGGGCCGGGGGTACTCGGGCAAGATGGCCCTGGCCGCCTGCGCCGTGGTCCGCGATGCCGGGCTGGCGCTCGGCATCCAGCTGCTGCCCGGCCTGCCCGGCGACCGGCCCGGCCTGTTCCAATCCGATGTGCGCACGGCCGCCGGGCTCGCGCCCGAGACGGCCCGGCTCTACCCCTGCGTGGTGGTCCGGGGCACGCCCCTGGTCGACCTGTGGGAGCGGGGCGGGTATGCGCCGTGGACCACGGACCGGGCCGTGCACGAGCTGGCCGAGGCCTTGCCCGTGCTCTGGGCCGAGGGCGTCCGGGTCATCCGTCTGGGGCTGGCCCCGGAGCCGACCCTGGACGCAAACGTCCTGGCCGGGCCGCACCATCCGGCCCTGGGGCAGTCCGCCCGCGCCCTGGCCCTGTTCGAGATCATCCGGGCCAGGGTCCGCGAACTGGGCCGCCGCCCGTCCGTTCTCGAGGTGCCGCGCCGCTACTCCGGCGAGTTTTTCGGCCATGCGCGGGAGCTGGCCCCGACCTATTTCGAGCTGGGGTTTGCCGAGGGCTCGATCCGGTTCGCGGAGACGGAGTTGTTTTCCCTGGAATAATGCCGCCCGCCACCACGGGCGACAGCCGGGCGACAGCGGGCATTTCGGCGTGAAATCCGGTTTTGCGGGCCCCGCGAACGGCCGGAGCGGCCACCGGGGGGGGTGCCGGTTTTTCTTTACCCCGGCCGGAAAACATACTACGAAATATTCTCAGCCCGTGCGCGGGCACTTCACCGTAGACATCGAACCGAAAGCAGGGGAGACGAATTAACCGAAATGGTTGAACTCGTTCGCGCGGCCAGAGCCGCGACCATGATACCCGGCGCGCCCGTCATCCAAGACGCCGCCATCCTCGTCGAACAGGGGATCATCAGGGAAATCGGCACCTTCGCCGCCCTGCACAAGACCCATTCCGGCGACGTCCTCGATCTCGGGGACGTTTTTCTGTGTCCAGGCCTGGTCAACGCCCATTCCCATCTCGAACTGGCCCACCTGCGCGGCAAGTGCCCCGCCGGTCAGGGCTTCGTCACCTGGGTGGAAGACCTGCTCAAACAGCCCATCTTCGATCTCGAGCCGGACCTGCTCGCCCAGGCAGTGCAGGAACTCAAGCGAACCGGCACCGTCATGGTCGGGGACATCGCCACCCGTTTCGCCAAGGAGATGGCCGGAATGCTCGAAGCATCCGGCCTTTTTTTCGCGGTCTTCTGCGAGGCCATCGGCGAGACCGTGCCCAAGCGGACCTTCATCCCGTCCGGCGAGTTTCAGGCGGGCTTCATCTCCGTGGCCGGGCACTCGCTCTACACCACCCATCGGGACGTGCTCCGGGCGGCCAAGGCCGAGGCCCGCGAAAAGCGGCTGCCCTTTTCCCTGCACCTGGCCGAGCACGACGACGAGACGGCCATCATGGCAGGCGAGCCGAGCGCCTTCCTGGATCTGCTCCAGGCGCGCGGGCGGCTGCTTGACTTCGAGCCGCCGGGCAACCGCCCGGTGGAGCGGGCCGCCGAACTCGGCCTGCTCGACGAAACCACCCTGGCCGTGCACTGCGTCAAGGTCACGGACGAGGACATCGCCACCGTGCGCGAATCCGGGGCCACGGTCTGCCTGTGCCCACGCTCCAACGAGTTCATCGGCGTGGGCCGCGCCCCGTGGGAGAAGTGGTTCGTGTCCGGCACGCCCCTGTGTCTGGGCACGGACTCCCTGGCCTCGAACACCGACCTCGACCTGTGGAACGAGGCCCTGTACCTCAAGGAAAATTTCAACGGCGGGCTGTCCCTTGACGACGTGCTCGCCATGGTGACCCGCAACCCGGCGCGAATCCTGGGCTCGGGCAACACCCTCGGCACGCTGGAACCGGGCAAGGTCGCGGCCTTCGCCATGGTCCCGGAGACTCTGCAAGCGTTATTCTAGGATGCCGGAGGCAAGAAACGATATGAAATGGTTACACAAGGACCTCCTGGACGTGTCCCAGCTCTCCAAGCCGGAGGTCATGGCGATCTTCGAGACGGCGGGGCGGTTCCAGGAATTGCAGGAGAGGCCGGTCAAGAAGGTGCCCACCCTCAAGGGCCGCAGCGTGGTGCTCTTCTTCGCTGAACCGAGCACGCGCACCAAGACGAGCTTCGACGTGGCCGGAAAGCGGCTGTCCGCCGACACCTTCTCCCTGGCCAAGAGTTCATCCAGCCTGACCAAGGGCGAGTCCCTCAAGGACACCGCCCTGACCCTCCAGGCCATGGCCCCGGACGCCATCGTCATCCGGCACTGGTGCTCGGGCGCGGCCCGGTTCCTGGCCGACCGGCTGGACTGCTCGGTCATCAACGCGGGCGACGGGCGGCACGCGCACCCCACCCAGGCCCTGCTCGACTCCTTCACCCTGCACCAGGAGTGGGGCGACGTGGCGGGCAAGACCATCCTCATCCTCGGCGACATCGCCCACAGCCGCGTGGCCCGGTCCAACGTCATCCTGCTGACCCGGCTCGGGGCCAAGGTCCGCCTGTGCGGGCCGCGCACCCTGCTGCCCCCGGCGCTCAAAACCTGGCCGGTCAAGGTCTTCTCCGACCTGAATGAGGCGGTCAGGGGCGTGGACGCGGTCATGTGCCTGCGCCTCCAACTGGAGCGCCAGAAGGACGGCCTGCTGCCCGACCTGCGCGAATACTCCCGGACCTTCGGCCTGGGCGCGCGGCACCTGGAGCTGGCCAACCCGGACGTGCGCATCATGCACCCCGGCCCCATGAACCGGGGCGTGGAGATCAGCTCGGAGCTGGCCGACTCGGCAGGCTCCCTGGTCCTCGACCAGGTCGCCAGCGGCGTGGTCGTGCGCATGGCTTTGTTGTTCCTGTACATGACCAGGAAGGGCGAAGAGTAGGAGAGGGTGGATGCCGCCTGCGGCGGCGATAGTCGGGTGACTTCGCCTCCGGCGGGCAAAGGGCGAGCCCTTTGCAATCCCGTTGTCGCCTTCGGCGAAGGTGTTTATTTGAAAAGAAAAGCTCTCGTGGACGACCTACCCCGCGAAGCGGCTATAAAAAGTTTTGGAGATCCCTAAGAACCTTTTCCAAAAGGTTCTTAGGCCCCCGGAGGGGCCCCCGGCAGGGCCGCCGGAGGCAAAAAGGAAGTGGATGCCGCCTGCGGCGGCGATAGTCGGATGACTTCGCCTCCGGCGGGCAAAGGGCGAGCCCTTTGCAATCCCGTTGTCGCCTTCGGCGAAGTTGTTCATTCTGGGAAAGGCCGTTGCGGGTGATACCCCCGCGAAGCGGCATAAAAAGTTTTGGAGATTCCTAAGAACCTTTTCCAAAAGGTTCTTAGGCCCCCGGAGGGGCCCCCGGCAGGGCCGCCGGAGGCACACACAGGAGGCTCAATATGGCCAAGATCGATTTGATAGTCAGGCGCGCCAAGCTTAACGGCAAAGACGTGGACGTCTTCGTCTCCAAGGGCAAGATCGCCGAGGTGAAACCCTCGGCCGAATCGCTGGACGCGGGCGACGCGCACGTGGAGGAGGCCTACGGGCTGACCCTGCTGCCGTCTTTGACCGACGTGCACGTGCATCTGCGCGAGCCGGGGTTCGAGTACAAGGAGGACGTGGAGTCCGGTCTGCGGGCGGCCGCCTGGGGCGGGTTTTCGAACATCATGTGCATGGCCAACACCAAGCCGGTGAACGACAACGCCTCGGTCACCGAGATGATGCTCGACAAGGCCCGCAAGTACTGGCCCAAGGGCCCGAGGCTGTTCCCCATCGGCGCGCTGACCAAGGGGCTCAAGGGCCAGGAGCTGGCCCCCATGGCCGAGCTGGCCGAGGCGGGCTGCGCGGCCTTTTCCAACGACGGCGTGCCCGTGGAGTCGACCAAGATTTTCCGCCTGGCCGTGGAATACGCGTCCGACTGGGACCGCGTGGTCATCGATCACTGCGAGGACCCGTACCTGGGCGTGGGCGCGGGCGTCAACGAGGGCGAGGTGTCCAGCCGCCTCGGGCTGCCCGGCCAGCCGGACGTGGCCGAGGCCCTGCAGGTGGCCCGCGACATCCTGCTGGCCGAGTACCTGGACCTGCCCATCCACCTGGCGCACATCTCCTGCCGCAAGTCCGCCGACCTGATCCGTTTCGCCAAGGCGCGCGGGGTCAAGATCACGGCCGAGACCACGCCGCACTACCTGACCATGACCGAGGCCGTGCTGGAGGCCGAAGGCACCGAGTACGACACGGCGGCCAAGGTCAATCCGCCCCTGCGGCCCGAGGACGACCGGCTGGCCATGATCGAGGCCTTGAGCGACGGGACCATAGACTGCCTGGCCACGGACCACGCGCCCCATGCGGGCCATGAGAAGGAGACCGAGTTCGACGTGGCCCCGTGCGGCATCACCGGCCTGGACACGGCCCTGTCCGTGACCTGGGGGCTGGTCAGGGACGGCGTGCTGACGCGCGAGACCTTCCTGCGCGCCTGGACCACGGCCCCGTGCAAGGTTTTCAACCTGCCGGTGAACACCTTTGCGCCCGGCGACCCGGCGGACTTCTTCCTGTTCGACGAGGACGAGGAATGGACCGTTTCGCCGTCCACCCTGCATTCCAAGGGAAAAAACACGCCGCTGCTCGGTTCCGTGCTGAAAGGGCGGGTAAAAACCCATTTCATTGCGGGGAAAAAGATTGTATAGCAGGGATTCCCGCCGGCCGACCATGCGCCCGGGAATCGCGCCGGGGCAGACCCTGTCCCAGGGGCGCAACCTTGCAACGATTCAATGCGAGGCCGTTCGCCCCGAAGCGGCGCGGGCGGCCGAAAGAGGAGAGATATGAGCCAGCCTTTCAAAGATGCTGTCGGCTTTTGCAAAACCATAATGCGCAACGGGTTTGACGCCTATATCATCAACGTCCGGCTCCAGGCGCTCACCCTGGACGAGACGGGCAGCGAGCAGGAACTGGACATCTGCACCGAAGCCCCGTTCGACGAACTGAAGAAATATTTCCCCAGCATGGAGGAATCCGCCGACAAGGGCACCATCGGCACCCTGGTCGAAGGGGGAGTGACCTACTTCTTCTATCCCGCCCCCACCGAAGAGGCCGCCTACACCGACGAGACGGTGGCGACCATGACCCCGCGTCTGCTCAAGCGGCTGGAGCGGCGCGGCGACATTCCGCTGTCCGCGGTCTGCCCGTTCATCCCCAAGGCCAAGGAGACCTACGCCGACTTCGCGGACTTCTCCGAGGGCCAGATCCGCTTCAAGGGCATCCCGGACCAGGCTCTGAAAAAGGACTACTCCCTGGCCTACCGGGCCATGCGCTTCGCCGCCAACTTCGACAAGGAGATCGAGGCCAACTCCTGGGCCGCCATCGTGCGCTGCTCCCGGCGGGTGCTCGACTACGTGCCCATGTCCGACTTCCTGGACGAGTGGCGCAAGGTCGAGGCCGAGTCCATGCACAAGTTCTTCGGTCTGCTCTTCGACTCCATGCTCCTGCACGGGCTCATCCCCGAGATCGCGGCCCTGTCTCGGGTCTCCCAGATCAAGAACCCGGAGGAGGGCTCCGAGGAGACCGTCCTGGCGCACACCCTGGACGTCATGCGGGCCTATCCCGAGGAGTTGCCCTACGACTGGTTCGGCACCGTGGCCTGCCTGTTCCACGACATCGGCAAGCTCTACACCGCCGAGTACTACGAGGGCCGCTGGAATTTCCTGCAGCACCACCGCGTGGGCGCCAAGGTCACCCGCAAGGTCCTGAAGAGGCTCCACTTCGAGGAGCAGGACATCGACCTGATCTGCGATCTGGTCCAGAACCATATGCGCCCGCACTTCATGCTCACCGACAAGGGCATCCGCCGGCTGCGCTCCCTGGACGAATACCCGCGCATCATGGAGATGGTCCGCGCCGACATCAAGGCGCGCAACGGCTCCTGGCGCGAGTTCAACCACAACCTCAAGATGGCCGAACGCGCCGACATCCCGGATCTCGAGCTCGAACCGCTGCTCGACGGCAACCGGATCATGGAGCTGGCCAAGCTCAAGCCCGGCCCGGCCATCGGCAAGATCCGCGACCAGCTCCTCGAGGCCCAGGTCCGCGACGACGTCTCCACCGTCGAAGAGGCCGAAGACTTCGTCCTCGATTACGTAGAAGAACACCGCCTGTACTAAAAAAGGCGACAGCACACTCGGAAAGCCCCGGTCCGGCCCACGCCGCACCGGGGCTTTCTCGTGGGCGATTGCCTCCGGCGGCCGGGGGAAGCAAGTTTTTTTGTTAAGGAGTGTAAAGAAAGGGGGCGGGGGGCCGATAAGATGACCATGCAAATCTCCGGCGCACATATGAACTACGGGTTCATGCACCAGCTCAAGATGCGGAAGAATCGGGGCGAAGACCTGGGTTCCGCGGCTTCGCTGCTGGACAACTCGCCGGGCATGCGCCTCGGGCAGGTGGCGGTGATCAACCCGGCCAAGGACGGGCTGACCCCGGCGGCCATGGCCCTGGCCAATGCGCCGGGACAGGCGGGCAAGCTGTCCGGGGACTATCCCCGCACCCTGGGCGAGACCTTCGCCAACGAGATCGTCCGCCGCATGGGCGAGGTCAAGGACGGGAACGGCGAGGTCAAGGACACCGCCGATCTGCGCAGCCAGCTGGCCTCGACCATGGACTGGGTCCGCGAGCGGTTCGGCGACCAGACGGCGGCCGCGGCCGCAGGCATGGTCATCCAGGCCACGTCGTCCGGCGTCAACGAGGACACCCTGGGCAACGGGCTGCTCAACACCCTCAAGTTCATCGACCGCAACTTCGGCACCAACGCGGGCGACACGGCCATCAGTCAGTTCAATTCGGGCATCAACACCGCCCTGAACGACTTTTTCGACAACGGACAGAGCGAAATATTCCACGTGGCCGAGTCTTCGGGAGGGGCTTCGGCAACCCAGGCCGCCAGTTCGCGCCTCTTCTCCCGGATAGCCCAGGGCACGGATTCCTCCGACGCCCCGGACCAGCTCAAACAGCTCTTGGAGCAGCTCAAGGCCGAACTGGACAACACCGCCCAGCTCCAGGACCTGACCACCCAGCTGGAGGAGCGGTTCAACCCGGCCAAGGCGTCCGTGGACCAGGCCATGGTGGCCTACCAGAAGGTGCCGGGCGACACCTCGCCCCAACTGACCAGCGTAACAGTCTAGGCTCCACCCTGCCGGACTTTTTGCAGCCGACTCCCGCGAGTCGGCTTTTTTCGTGCACGGGGCCGGGGCCCGGCGGATCAGGCCACCATGCGTCGCTCCACGTCCCAGACCGTGCGCACCGCATCGCGGAACTCGCGGATGGGCGAGCGCCCTCCCTGCGCCTCCATGAAGGACAGGCAGAGCGGGACCTGCAGGCGCTCGGGCCAGAGCACGGCCAGACCGGCCTGCGCCAGCCGTCTGCCCTCGTCCTCGCGCAGCACGGCCACGCCCATGCCTTCGGCCACCAGCTCGCGCATGATCGCCTCGTCCACGGTCTGCTCCACCGGATTGGGCTCCACCCCGAAGGCCGACATGCGCTGGCGCAGGGCCACGTGGAAGGGGCAGCCCCGGAAGGTGTATATCCACGGCAGGGCGGCCAGGGCCCGCCAGTCGCCGGGAGCCAGTCCCTCGGCCATGGCCGTGGGCACGGCGATGACCAGCGGCACCGAGGCCACGTACTCGTCGTGCACCCCTTCCTCGTTCCACATGCCGAAGCGGAAGCCCACGTGCATCTCGCCGGAGCGCAGGGAGGCCGCCGTGTAGCGGCTCTGCGAGACGATGAACGACAGCTGCACGCCCGGCGCGTCGGCGTGCATGGTCCGGGCCAGCTCGGCCATGCGCAGGAAGGCCGGGTCCGAGTTCAGCCCGACCACCAGCCGCGAGGACGCGGTCTGCTTGAGCCCCTCGCCCCGGGCGCGGAAAACCTCCATGGCCTGGATGGCCGCCCGGGCATAGGGCAGCAGCGCCTCGCCCTCGGGCGTTATGAGCATGCCCCTGGCCTGACGCACGAACAGGGGATAGCCCAGCGTGTCCTCAAGCTGCTTGATCTGTCCGCTCATGGCCGACTGGCTGAGAAAGACCGTCTCGGCCGCCCTGGTCAGGTTCCCGGCAAAGGCCACGGCCACAAAGCACTGCAATTTGCGTATATCCACGTCATTGCCCCTTTCTGCGTTCCGGTTTTCCGAATGGATACCCGGAAAATTCGAATTGGATTTTTCATTCTTTCGCATGATAACAAGGATGAATCAAGAAGGAGAGCTTTGATGAGCCAACGGAAAATCGGAACGGTTCCTTTGTCCTGCCTGATGACGGGGGCGGTCCTCGGGGCGGGCATCATCATCCTGCCGCCCCTGGCCATCGAGGTGGCCGGGCCGTGGGCCTTGCCCGCCTGGGGCGCGACCATGCTCTTCGGCGTGGCCTTCGCCTACATCTTCGCCAGGGTGGGGACGCTCTTCCCCGGCGAGGGCGGGGCGGCCGACGCCGTGGCCCGGGCCTTTGGGCCATGGGCCAGGGACCTGGGGGCCTACGCCCTGGCCGGGGCGGCCCTGTTCGGCCCGGCCGCGGTCATGCTGACCGTGGCCAACTACCTGCCTCCGGGCCTGCTGCCGGACACCCCGGCCGCGCACGGCCAGGCCGCCGCCGTGGTCCAGTTGACCAGCGCCCTGCTCCTGGCCGGAGGGCTTCGGACCATGAGCCGCGTGGCCACCGTCCTGACCGTGTCGGCCACCGGCCTGCTCCTGGCCGGGGCCGCCGTCACCCTGGCCTTCCACCGTTCGCCCGTGGCCGTGGACGCCCTGCTCGCACTGCCGCCGCTGTCCGTCCCGACCCTGGGCTACACCCTGCTTTTGCTCTTTTTCGCCGTGGTCGGCTGGGAGGTGGTCGGCAACTACGGGGCCGAGGTGCGCGACCCGCGCCGGACCATGGTCCGGGCCGCCATTCTGGCCGGGACGGTGGTCGGCCTGGTCAGCCTGGCCGTGGCCGCCGGGTTGCAGTTGGGCGCGTTCCCGGAAGGGGCGGGGCACGGCGTGGCCGGGCTGCTCCATCCGCTGTTCGGCCCGGCTGCCCCGTGGATCATGTCCGCCCTGGTGGCGGCCCTGTGCGTGACCACCTATCTCATGTTCGTGGGCGCGGTCGTCCGTCTGGTGGCCCACCTGGCCCGGCAGGGCGGCCTGCCCGCCTGGATCGACCGGCGCAACGGGCGCGGGGTGCCGGTGGCCGTCCTGGCCGTCTACACCCTGGTCCACCTCGGCCAGCTCGCCCTGGTCTCCCTGGGTGTGCTCGACATGGCGGGCATCCTGGCCATCGCCGACGGCTTTTTCCTGGTCAATGCCCTGCTCGGGGCCCTGGCCGCCGCCAAACTCCTGGCCGCGACCCTGCCGCGTGTGGTGGCCCTGGTCCTGGCCCTGTGCCTGTTCGCGGTCCTGCTCAGCTCCCGCTGGCCGGTGCTGGCCGCCATTGCACTCATGGCCCTTGCCCTGGGCCTGCGCTCCGCCCGCAACCGGCGTCCTGCAGGGGAGCCCGCCGTCGCGGAACGGGTCGAGGCCAAACCCTAGGCCCTTCGCCGCACACAGGCTTTCGCCCAACAAAAAAGGGCCGGAATTTCCGGCCCTTTTTGTTTTTCCAGGGAACCCACCGCCGCAAGGCTTGCGCGAGTGGGTCAGCCGTGTCGGTTTCGAGGTTGGCGGCTACCGCAGCCGTACCCCCGTACGGCGAGGACAGGTCGCAACCTCGGAAGCGGCGCGGATGGCCCGCTCCCGCGAGCCGCGTGCCGCGCGCCTATGCGCCCACGTGCATCTTGAAGGCCTGGAGGGTGTTGACCATGAGCTGGGCGATGGTCATGGGGCCGACGCCGCCGGGGACCGGGGTGATGGCGTGGACCTTGTCCTTGAGGCCCTCGAAGTCGCAGTCTCCGGCCAAGCCCTCGTCGGTGCGGTTGATGCCCACGTCGACCACGACCGCGCCTTCCTTGACCATGTCGGCGGTCACGAACTTGGGCTTGCCGATGGCCGCGAAGATGTAGTCCGCCTCCAGGCATTCGGCCTTGAGGTCCGGGGTGCGCGAGTGGCACAGGGTCACGGTGGCGTTGGCGCAGGGGCCAGACTGGGAGAGCATCATGGCCAGGGGTTTGCCCACGATGTTGGACCGGCCGATGACCACGGCCTTCTTGCAGGCGGGGTCCAGGCCGTAGCGCTTGAGCAGGTTGATGACGCCCGCCGGGGTGCAGGGCTGGAAGCCGGGTAGGCCCAGGGACATCTTGCCCACGTTGACCGGGTGGAAGCCGTCCACGTCCTTGTTCGGGTCGATCAGGTCGAGAATCTTCTGGGAGTCGAGTCCCTTGGGCAGGGGCAGCTGGACCAGGATGCCGTCCACGGTCACGTCGCGGTTGAGTTCGTGGATGAGCCCTTCCAGTTCGAGTTGGCTGGCGGTCTCCAGGCGGTGGGGGATGGAGCGGATGCCGCAGTCCTCGCAGGCGCGCTCCTTGTTGCGCACGTAGACCTGGCTGGCCGGGTCCTCGCCCACCAGCACCACGGCCAGTCCGGGTTTGCGGCCGTACTTGGCCTCGAGCTTGTCCACCTCTTCCCGAATCTCGGCGCGAATGGTCGCGGCCGTTTCCTTTCCGTCAAGCAGGATCATGTCTCTCTCCGCGTTTGAAATAGTGGGATGCCGTACACGTGCTGGTCGCTACGTAGAGAAAAAGGCACCGGATGGCAAGCCGCTGATAGGGCTTCCGGGGGATTTTCCGCAGCGGGCCGCGCTTTTGCGGCGCAACGGAGAGGGGGAGGACCGTCCGGCCCTCCCCCTTGTCGTCGTCTATTCGTCGAAGAAGCTGCCCGCCAGGATGGGGCCGTAGTAGACGCCGTCCTCGTCGAGCTCCTCCTCGATGCGCAGGAGCTGGTTGTACTTTTCGAGCCGGTCGGAGCGGCACAGGGAGCCGGTTTTGATCTGGCCCGCGTTCACGGCCACGGCCAGGTCCGCGATGAAGGTGTCGCCGGTCTCGCCCGAGCGGTGGGAGACCACGTTGGTGTACCCGGCGGTCTTGGCCAGCTCGATGGTGTCCAGCGTCTCGGTGACCGTGCCGATCTGGTTGAGCTTGATCAGGATGGAGTTGCAGATGCCCCGGTCGATGCCCTCGGCCAGGATGTCCGGGTTGGTGACGAAGATGTCGTCGCCGACCAGTTGGATGCGGTCGCCCATCCTTTCGGTCATCAGGGAGAAGCCGTCCCAGTCGCCCTCGGCCAGGCCGTCCTCGATGGAGATCAGCGGGAAGCGGGAGACCAGGTCCTCGTAGAAGTCGATGAGTTCCTCGGCGGTCAGGATCTTGTCCTCGCCCGCCAGGACGTACTTGCCGTCCTTGTAGAACTCGCTGGCCGCCGCGTCGATGGCCAGGCCCACGTCGCGGCCGGGCTCGTAGCCCGCGGCCTCGCAGGCGCGGATGATGTACTGGAAGGCCTCGACGTGGGACTTCAGGTTGGGGGCGAAGCCGCCCTCGTCGCCCACGGAGGTGATATGCTTGTCCTTGGCCAGGATGGATTTCAGGTTGTGGAAGATCTCCGCACCCATGCGCAGGGCCTCGGCAAAGGTCTCCGCGCCCACGGGCATGATCATGAACTCCTGGATGTCCAGGTTGTTGGGCGCGTGCTGGCCGCCGTTGATGATGTTCATGAGCGGCACGGGCAGGAGCTTGGCGTTGGTTCCGCCCAGGTACTGGTACAGCGGCATGCCCATGAAGCTGGCGGCGGCGCGGGCCGCGGCCATGGACACGCCGAGGATGGCGTTGGCGCCCAACCGGTCCTTGTTCTCGGTGCCGTCGAGGTCGATGAGCGCGTTGTCCAGGGTCAGCTGGCGCACGGCGTCCATGCCGATGATCGCGCCGGCGATCTCGCCGCGCACGTTCTCCACGGCCTGGAGCACGCCCTTGCCGCCGTAGCGCTCTTCCTTGTCGCGCAGCTCAAGCGCCTCGCGCGAACCGGTGGATGCGCCCGAAGGCACGGCCGCCCGGCCGATGTCGCCGGATTCCAGAACCACTTCGCACTCCACGGTGGGATTGCCGCGCGAGTCGAGAATCTCTCGCGCCCAGACGCCGGTGATGATGCTCATATCGAACTCCTTGAACTCAGGGTTGTACACGTTGCAAACAGCGAAACCGGGCGAATTCTAGAGGATTTCCGCCCAATGCTCAATTCCTTACTACGGATGCGCGAAAATGGGCAGTTATTATTTTTGAAACGATATGGTGACAGAGAACGGTCCGGTGACCGAGCCCGGACGGGCGAGTGGGGGATGCCTCCGGCGGGCCCTCGCCGGGCGGGCGCCTCCGGCGGCTGGGGCGCTGCCCCAGACACCGCCAGGGGGAACCCTTATCGCTGCTGTCGCCATCTCTAAAGCTCGAAGACTCGCTAAGAGCTGCCGCTGAAAAGGGTTCCCCCTGGACCCCCTCCCAAACTTTTTGGGTCGCCTGCGGCGAAGGGGGGCGTGGGTGGCGAGGTGTTTCGCGGGAGGGAGGAGGTAGCTTGGTTGTGCGGTGTCCCGAAGGGTTCGCGCCGGACGTCCACGGGCCTCGGAGGGCCGCCCGGCGCGAATCCTTCGGGACGGTTGCCAACGCCGCAGGCGGGATGTTGCGGACGCGCGACTTCGGTTTCGCGGCGTTTTCGAACAGCGGCAAAGAGGCTTTTTTAGGGAATCCCTTTTCTTAAAAGAAAAATCCCGCGATTTCGGGCAGAAAAAACGGCGCACTTCTTTCGGTGAAGAAGCACGCCGTTCCATCCGTTTTTCTGCCCGAAATCGCCAACCGGCACGGTGGAAGGCGTCCACGTCGCGGCCTTCCGCCGCCGTACGCCCCTGAGCGAAGCGAACATGGGGGTGCAGGGGGCTTTGCTCCCTGCCGGGTCCAGGGCAGCGCCCTGGTCTCTCCGAAGGAGGCCGCCGGTAGGCCCGCCGGAGGCATTCCCCAAGCCGAACCCCCGATCCGCCTACCTGTTGTAATAGGCCATCCACAGCCCTTCCATGACCAGGTCGGGGCGCAGTTCGTTGATGCGTTCGGAGAGTTGGGCGATGGTTGGGGCCAGGCCGCCGGTTGCGACCACGAAGGGGTTCTTGAGCTGGGGCGAGAGTTTTTCGATGAGGCCGTCGATCATGGACGCGAACCCGAAGACGAAGCCCTGGTTGAGGCACTCGGCCGTGCTGGTGCCCCAGTGCAGGGTCGGGCTGGTGACCGTGAGGTCCACCTTGGGGAGCTTGGCCGTGCCCGAGGCCAGGGCCGAGGCCGAGGAGAGCAGGCCGGGGCAGATCAGGCCGCCCTTGAAGGCGTTGCCCTGGATGCAGGCGCAGGTGGTGGCCGTGCCGAAGTCGACCACGATGAGGTTCTTCTCGTCGTAGGTCATGCGCGCGGAGTAGCAGCCCACCAGGACGTCCGCGCCCACCTGTTCGGGATGGGCGTACTCGTTGTCGATGTCCAGTTCCAGGTCGCGGCCCGCGAACAGGCACTCGCACTCCAGGAAGCGGGCGGCCATGCTTTTGATCAGCGGGTCGAGCGGCGGGACCACCGAGGAGATGACGCACGCCTCGATCTCCGTTGGGTCCACGCCCTCGCGCAGGAGGATGGATTCGATCTTGAGGCCCCAGTCGTCGTCGGTGTTGGCCGGGCGGGTGGGGAGGGTGTAGCTCTCGTTCAGTCCCTGGTCGTCGGCCAGGCAGAGCTTGGTGTTGGTGTTGCCCGTGTCGAACAGCAGCGTCTTGCCCATACGTATCTCCTTTCGGAGTGTTTCTATCCTTTTTCAGGCAAAAAACAAGGCCCGCGCCCCGGAGGGAGGAGACGCGGGCCTTCGGTCTGCGGGACCGTCAGAACTTTTCGAAGTCGGTGTCCTCGCCCATGTCCATGTCGAGGTCCAGGCCGCCCGCGTCGGCGGGCTTGCCTGCCGGCACGGCCTTGGGCGACGGCCTGGATGCGGCCTTGGGCGCGGGGGTGGGCAACGGCTTGGCCTGGGGCCGGGCCGCCTTGACCGAGACCCTGGACCTGGCCGGACCGGAGGCGGAACCGCCCAGCCGGAAATAGCCGATGATCTGTTGCAGCTGCATGGCGTGCCCGGACAGGGTTTCGGAGGCGGCGGCCACGTGCTCGGACTCGGCCGCGTTCTGCTGGACCACCCGGTCCAGCTCCAGGACCGCGTCCTTGATCTGGGTCGCGCCCGTGTTCTGCTCGTCCGAGCTCGCGGAAATTTCCTGGATGAGCTCGGCGGTGCGGGTGATGTCCGGGACCATTTTGTCGAGCATGGCCCCGGCCTGTTCCGCGATGGCCACGGATTTGGCGGACAGCTCGCTGATTTCGGCCGCGGCCACGCCGCTGCGCTCGGCCAGCTGGCGCACCTCGGCCGCGACCACGGCGAAGCCCTTGCCGTGCTCGCCCGCGCGGGCCGCCTCGATGGCCGCGTTGAGCGCCAGGAGGTTCGTCTGCCGCGCGATCTCCTCGATGATGGCGATCTTGTCCGCGATCTGGCGCATGGCCTCCATGGTCTGGGTCACGGACTTGCCGCCCGCCTCGGCGTCGCCCGCGGCCTGGCGGGCGATCTTCTCGGTCTGTTGGGCGTTGTCCGTGTTCTGTTCGATGTTCGCGGTCATTTCCTCCATGGAGGCGGAGACCTCCTCCACGGCGCTGGCCTGGTTGGACGCGCCCTCGGCCAGGGCCTGGGAGGTGTCGGTCAACTCGCCGCTGCCCAGGGTCACGGACTCGGCCGCGGCCTGGACCTCGGAGACCACCTCGCGCAGCTTGTCGCCCATGGCGTTGACCGCCGCCCCCAGTTCGTCCATCTCGTCGCGCATGCGCCCGGTGCGCGCGGCCAGGCGGGGCACGTCCAGGTCGCCCTGGTTGATGTCGGCCATGACCGCCACCGTGGCCCCGATGGTCCCGCTCATCTTGCGGGCGAAGAGGATGAAGGCGAGCACGCCCAGGAGGAGCATGACCACGCCGATGCCCATGGTCCACCAGTTGGTGGACGCGAGGGCGTTTTCGGTGGCCCGTTGGCCCTCCATGAATTCGTCAAGATAGCCCGTGCCGAGGATGACCCAGTCCCAGGGCTTGAAATACACGGCGCTGAGAATGACCGTGCGCGACCCCTCGGGTGCTTTCAGGTCGGTCTCGATGGTGACCACCTTGCCTGCCGCCTCCTTGGTCCTGGCGGTCAGGTCCTTGTACGCGGGTCGGCCCGAGGCGTCGGTCTCGTCCAGGAGATTGGCGCCTTCGGCCTTGTCGTCCTTGTGCATCTTGATGACGCCTTCGGACGTGCCGGACCCGCCGAACACGGTCAGGAAGCCGGTGCGGCCGAGCTTGACGTTCTTGAAGGCCTGGCGCAGCTGCTCCACGCCCTCCTGGAGGATGCCCACGTACAGGCAGCCGATGACCTTGCCGGAACCGTCCTTGATGGGCCGGTACTGGGTCAGGTACCAGGCGTTGACCACGAACGCCGTGCCCCGGTAGGTCTCGCCGGACATGACCGTCCTGGCCACGGCCGAGGAGCTGGGGATGTAGGTGCCCACGGCGCGTTGGCCGTCGGTCTTGAGGATGTTGGTGGCCACGCGCAGGAGGTCGCCCTTTTGGTCCATGGCCTGAAAGACCGTGCAGGTGGTCCCGGTCAGCTTCATGATCTCGTCCACCAGCGGGGTGGGCTTGCCCGGGTCGCTGTTCTGGCCCAGCCAGGTGGAGCCCAGGGCCATTTTGGGCAGCGACACGGTGGAGGCGTCCTTGGTGATCTGGTTGACCGCCTTCCATTCCACGGTCTCGTCGAGGAGGCGCAGCCCACCGCCGCGCTTCTCCAGGTCCAGGACCACGCGCATGTCGTTTTCGAGCTGCTTGGCCAGGGTGGCGTGCTGGGTATCCAGCAGGTTGCGGGCGTCGTCCACGGCCAGGGTCATCTCGGCCTGTGCCTGGATGTCAAAATGTTTCGTCAATGTTTCTGAAACCTTGGAGCTCTGCCACAGGAGGATGCCGAGGATGCAGGCCACCGTGGTTCCCACGAGTGCGGTACCGAGCAAAGTCAATTTGGGGCCTATTTTCATAAGAGTGCCTTTTGGTTCAACCGGTTATGTTTGGGCGAAGGATAGCAAGCCAACACCTGGGATCAATTATAATTCTGCGAAGCGGCTGGCCGTGCGTATATGCGACAAAGAGCGGGTCGTGTTGTGTCCGACCGGAAAATCACCTACAAGGTCAATATAGTACCAGCCATGCCACAAGGAGTGACGTCGTGAACCCAGCCTCCCTCATCCCACTGGCCGAACCCATACCCATACATTGGGCCTGGTTCGATGTCCTGCTCATCACCACCTTTGCGGCGCACGTGCTGTTCATGAACGCCATGCTCGGCTCGGCGGCCATCGGGCTGGCCGAGGCCGTTCGCGGCCGGGACGGGCTCATCCGCGCGGTGGGCATGAAGCTGCCCCCGCTCCTCGCCCTGACCATCAACCTGGGCGTGGCCCCGCTCCTCTTTCTCCAGGTCAACTACGGCAACTTCGACTACGTCAGTTCCGTACTCATGGGCGGCTGGTGGCTGGCCGTCATCTTTGTGCTTCTCTATTCATACTATGGCTTCTATCTATACAAGTTCAAGTACGAAAGCATGGGTCCGGGCATGCGTCTGGCCCTGTTCGGCTCGTCCGTGCTCGGCCTGGTCTACGTGGGCTTCATGTTCTCCAACAACATGACCCTGATGCTCCGGCCCGACGGCTGGCAGCCCTATTTCGACGGCTACGCGGGTTTCCTCAACTGGCGCGATCCGGCCATCTATCCCCGCTTCCTGCACATGATGGTCGGGGCACTGGCCGTGGGCGGGCTGTTCGTGGCCCTGCTCGGGAACCACCTGAAAAACGAGGAATTCCAGGCGACCGGCATGTGGTGGTTCACCCGGGGCACCATGGTCAACCTGGCCGTGGGCGTCTGGTTCCTGATGGCCCTGCCGGACAAGGTCCTGCTGGCCTTCATGGGCGGCAACCTGCCCGCCACCCTGACCCTGGTGGCCGGGCTGGCCTCGGCGGCCGTCCTGCTCTACGCGGGCTTCCGCCTGGAGCCCATGCGCGTGGCGGGCTGGGCGGCCGTGACCGTGTTCCTCATGGCCTTCATCCGCCACTGGGTGCGGGTCCTGTACCTGGAGCCGTGGTTCTCCATGGACTCCGTGCCCGTGACCAACCAGTACGGCTCCTTCTATCTCTTCCTCGGCTTCGTGGCCGGGGGCGGGGCGATCATCGCCTACATGCTCAAGCTCTATTTCAAATCGCGGCAGGGGAGGGCGTAGACCATGGAATATCCCATCTGGCACCTGACCACCCTGGGCGGCGGCTTCTGGATCGCACTGATCGCCACCGTGCACGTCTACGTGGCCCACTTCGCCGTGGGCGGCGGCCTGTTTCTGGTCCTGACCGAGCGGGCGGCCTACAAGTCGAACAACATCCACCTGCTGGAGTACGCCCGGAAGCACACCCGCTTCTTCCTGCTCCTGACCATGGCCTTCGGCGGCGTGACCGGCGTGGCCATCTGGCTGACCGTGGCCCTGCTCGCGCCCGAGGCGACCATCACGCTCATCCACCAGTTCGTCTTCGGCTGGGCGGCGGAGTGGGTCTGCTTCCTGGGCGAGATCGTGGCCCTGATCATCTACTACTACGCCTGGGACGAGATGAACCGTCGCGACCACATGATCGTGGGCTGGCTCTATTTCCTGTTCGGCTGGCTGTCCCTGTTCCTGATCAACGGGATTGTCGGCTTCATGCTCACCCCGGGCGGCTGGCTTGAGACCAAGAGCTTCTGGGACGGCTTCTTCAACCCGTCCTTCTGGCCCTCGCTGGTCTTCCGCTCCTTCTTCTCGGCCGTGTGCGCCGGGCTGTTCGGCTTCGTCACGGCCACGCGCATCAACGACGAGCCCACCCGCCTGCACACCGTCCGGGTCTGTTCGGCCTGGACCGTGCTTGGCGTGCTGGCCGTGTTCCTGTCCGGCTGGTGGTATGTGGCCTCCATGCCGCCCGGGCAGTACGAGATGATCGTCTACAAGTCGAACCGCGTCGCCTACTTCATGCAGTATTTCTGGATCTTCGGCACGGCCACGCTCCTCGGCGGGCTGCTTCTGGCCCTGAAGACCCCGAAGACCCTGTCCTTCACCATGGCCCTGGTGGTCCTGGTCATCGGCCAGGGACTGTTCGGCTCCTTCGAGTTCATCCGCGAGGCGGGCCGCAAGCCGTACCTGATCTGGGATACGGTCTACTCGTCCTCCATTCTCAAGGCCCGCGTGCCGGTCATCGACCGGAACGGGGCCATCGCCTCGGCCAAATGGGCGCCGCCCGAACTGGCCGGCGGCATCACCGACGCGAACATCAAGGTCGCGGGCGAGTTCCTGTTCCAGCTCGAATGTTCGGCCTGCCACTCGGTGCGCGGGCCCATGAACGACATCACCAAGGTTACGGCCCAGTATGACGTCAACGGCATGGACGCGTTCCTGACCGGCATGGGCAAGCTGAACAAGTACATGCCGCCGTTCATCGGCACCCCGGCCGAGCGCAAGGCCCTGGCCCGGTACATCGCCGAGGACCTGAACGGCAACGCCCCGGTGGAGGCCGCCCCGGTCCCCGAGCAGACCGAGCCCGCGTCCGCGCCCTTCGACCCCAAGACCTCGGAATACATCCTGGTGGGCTGGTGCTCGCGCGGCATGGGCTTCTTCTCCCAGAACGACAAGTGGACCCTGCTGCCGCCGTCCAACATCATCCGCGCCCAGCTGGTGCGCCGCGATCCCTCGCCCGAACGGGTCATGGACGACGTGACCATCGCCTACGCCATCGAGCCGGACCAGGCCGACAGCACCCTGACCGGCACCCTCGAACTGAACGGGGACGCGGGCCGCTATGAGGCCCGGGTGGCCATCCCGCCCTACGTCAAGGACGGCGAATACAACCCCCTGCCGCTGGTCACCCTCACGGCCACGGACAACTCCGGCAAGGTCCTGGCCACGGCCAGGCTGGTCGCGCCCACCTCGGACCAGATGGGCTGCTTCAACTGCCACAGCGGCAAGTGGAACCGGGACGGCTCGGGCGTGACCAAGGGCACGGTGGAGAACATCCTGGCCACCCACGACCGCATGAACTCCACCCGGCTGGCCCAGACCCAGGGCGTGGTCGAGTGCACCAGCTGCCACGACGATCCCCTCCAGGGCGTGGAAGGCAACGCGGACAAGCCCAATCTGTCCGCCGCCATCCACGGCGTGCACGCCATCTACATGGCCGGACGCGGGGCCGAGGACTCCTGCCTCAAGTGCCACCCGCAGTCCACCCTGCGCGGCCGCCACGAGGAAGTGGGCTTCACCTGCACCGACTGCCACGGCATGATCGAGGACCTGGGCATCTCCCTGCTCAAGGCCGAGCAGGAGCGGGGCGTCCCCGGCGCGGGGCGCATCCTGGCTCGGATCACCCCCCGGACCCTGCCCAACAAGGAGGCCATCAAGCCCCGCAAGCCGTGGGTCAACGAGCCCGACTGCCTGACCTGCCACGTGGACTTCGGCGCGCCGGACAAGGACTCGGCCTTCAACACCTGGACCAAGGACGCGGACGGCCTGTTCGCCGCCCGGCGCGACGACATGGACGCCATGCACTGCGGCGCGTGCCACGGCTCGCCCCACGCCATCTACCCGGCCACGCCGCGTGACAACGTCATGCCGCTGCAGTACATGGACGAGGCTATGCCCCTGGGCGCGGGCGGCAACTGCACCGTCTGCCACAAGGAAGCCATGGACTACCCGGCCCACCATCCGGGCATGGGACTGGAATAGGGCGGGATACCCGCCGGAAGGAACGGAACAGGCGGCGCAGCCGCCGGGAGGTCGGGATGCAACGGACGATCAGGCAGATCTTCAAGGGTCAACCCGTGACCGAGGGCGCGGGCGTCAAGCTGCGGCGGCTCTTCAGCAACTACGAGACCGAGCTGTTCGACCCGTTCCTCATGCTCGACGACTTCCGCTCGGACAACCCCGAGGACTTCCTGGCCGGGTTCCCCTGGCACCCGCACCGGGGCATCGAGACCATCACCTACGTGACCCTGGGCGACGTGGAGCACGGCGACAGCCTCGGCAACAAAGGCGTCATCACCTCCGGGGCCGTGCAGTGGATGACCGCCGGGAGCGGCATCATCCACCAGGAGATGCCCCAGGGCGACGGCCGGGGCCGCATGCACGGCTTCCAGCTCTGGGCCAACCTCCCGGCCCGCGACAAGATGATGGACCCGCGCTACCGCGACATCACCGACGCCGACATCCCCGTGGCGCGGCGGCCGGACGGCACGGCCATCAAGGTCATCGCCGGGACCGTGGACGGCATCCGGGGCCCCATGGAGGAGATCGTCATCGAGCCCGAATACCTGGACTGCGCCCTGCCGCCGGATACGGCCTTCCTGCACGCCACCCGGCCCGGCCATACCGTGTTCGTCTACGTCATCGGCGGCAGCGCCGAGATAGACGGAAAAACCGTGGCCGACCGCGACCTCGTCCTGTTCAACGACGGCTCCCAGCTCCTGGTCCAGGCCGGGGACGGGGGCGTCCGGTTCCTGCTGGTCTCCGGCGCGCCCCTGCGCGAACCCATCGCCTGGCGCGGGCCCATCGTCATGAACACCCGGGAGGAACTCGACATCGCCTTCGAGGAGTACCGCAACGGCACGTTCATCAAACACGCGCCCGAGGGCAAGGCGTAGGCGAGGAATGCCTCCGGCGGGCCCTCGCCGGGCGGGCGTCTCCGACGGCCAAAGAACCTTTTGAAAAAGGTTCTTTGGAATCTCCAAAACTTTTTGGGTGCCTTCGGCAGGGGCGTGCAAGCGCGTAAGGACGTGGTGTCCTTACGCGCATGGCCATCCGCGATGTATCTTTTTTTATTCCCCGCGAATCATGGTCAGGAGCATCTTGAATCTTTGTTCCGCCTGGAGGGCATGAGGGACGTTCGCGGGCATGATGATCATCTCGCCTGTGCCGACATTGAGGGATTCTCCGCCAATCGTGATTCTGGCCTGTCCATCCAGAATATGGACAACGGCTTCAAAAGGGGCCATGTGTTCGCTCAATCCCTGTCCTTCGTCAAAGGCGAAGAGAGTGATTGTTCCCGTTTCCTTGTTGAGCAGTGTCTGGCTTACCACGGAGTCGTCGGCGTATTTGATGGCTTCCTCAACAGGGAAAGAGACGCCGAGCTTTTTCGTTTCACCCATATCAAATCCTTCTGGTTATAGATTTTCTGCGAGTTGCCGGCCATACGCTTCGCATTGTTGGCGGGTCGCATCGTCCGGTTTCCACAAGACCTTCAACCCGTCCGCAACGACTTCGATCCCGGCTTTTTCCAGGCTGTCGGAAATCATTTTGACGCTTTCCCCCGACCAGCCATAGGACCCGAAGGCCGCCCCCTTCTTGTTTTTGAAGGACAGCCCGTGGATCATTTCGAGCATGCCCGCCATATGGGAGAGGATGCCTTTGTTGATGGTGGAGCAACCCGCGACCACCATTTTGGAGCGGAAGATCTCGGTGAGAATGTCATTTTTATCCCGTTGCCCGACATGGAGCACCTTGATGACCACGTGTTCGTTCGCTTGACGGATGCCCGCTGCGACGGCTTCGGCCATGTCTCTCGTGCTGTTCCACATGGTGTCATAGATTATGGTGACCTGATCTTCCTGATAGTCGTCCGCCCATTCCAGGTATTTCTGGACGATCTGAAGGGGATTGTCCCGCCACATGATGCCGTGGCTGGGGCAGATGAGGTCGACCGGCAATCCCATGGCTATGATCTCGTTGATCTTCTTGGTCACCAATTTGCTGAAGGGGGTTAGAATGTTTGCATAATATTTTATACATTCATTCAAGAGCTCGTCCTGATCGACCAGGTCGTTGAACATCAGGTCGGAAGCGAGATGGTGCCCGAAGGCGTCATTGCTGAATAAAACGTTTTCCTTATCCATGTAGGAGAACATGGAGTCCGGCCAATGGAGCATGGGCGCGGAAACAAAGGAAAGAGTCTTGTCCCCCAGAGGGAGGGTGTCGCCTGTCTTGACGACCTGGAAATTCCAATCCGAGTGGTAATATCCCTTCAGGATTTTCACGGCTTGCGCCGAACAATAGATGGGGACGTCCGGTATGCGACGCATGAGTTCGGGGAGTCCGCCGCTATGGTCCACCTCGCAATGGTTCATGACGATGTAGTCTATGTCGTCCGGATTGATCTCTCGCTCCAGGCTTGCAACAAATTCTTCACCAAACGGACCATATACCGTGTCTATCAGGGCGATCTTTTTGTCCCGTACCAGGTAGGAGTTGTAGGAAGACCCCTTGAAGGTCGAGTATTCCTCCCCATGGAATTTCTGCAGTTCCCAATCTATCTTGCCGACCCAGGTGACGCTCTCGGTGAGTTTGAAGCTCATTTACCCTCCCGTTAAAAGGATTGTTCATTGTTCGCTTGATCTTTTGACAACAAAACAAGATTCCGCATTCCGATACAGAGCAAGCCTAACCCCTCAGGGCGTTCGCAGCAAACCCGGGCCGTCCGCCGTCCTATTCCGCCTCCGTCTTCAGCGGCCGCTTGGCCACGAACAGGGCCCCGGCGGTGACGATGGAGCCGATGACGATGGTCGCGGCGTAGGCCGCCAGGCCGCCGACCGCGTTGGGGATGGGCAGGACGAAGATGCCGCCGTGGGGGACCACGAGGGTGCATTTGAAGGCCATGGACAGGGCCCCGGTCACGGCCGAGCCGAGCATGATGCACGGGATGACCCGGAACGGGTCGCGGGCCGCATACGGGATCGCGCCCTCGGTGATGAAGGAGATGCCGAGCACGAAGGCGGCCTTGCTGGCCTCCTGCTCGTCCTCGGTGAAGCGGCTCTTGAACAGCGTGGCGGCCAGGGCCAGGCCCAGCGGCGGGGTCATGCCCGCGGCCATGATCGCGGCCATGGGCGCGTAGATGCTCGAGGAGAGCAGCCCCACGCCGAAGGTGTAGGCGGCCTTGTTCACCGGGCCGCCCATGTCGAAGGCCATCATCGCGCCCAGCAGCAGCCCGAGCAGCACGGCGCTGGTGCCCTGCATGCTCTTCAGCCATTCCGAGAGCGCGGTCAGCACGATCTTCACCGGCGGGCCGATGACGTAGATCATCAGCAACCCCACGATCAGCGTCGAGATGAACGGCAGGATGAGCACCGGCTTGAGCCCTTCGAGGTTATGCGGGAGCTTGATCTTGTCGTTCAAAAACTGGGTCAGGTAGCCCGCGATGAAGCCCGCCACGATGCCGCCCAGGAATCCCGAGCCCACGGTGGTGGCCAGCGCGCCGCCGACCAGGCCCGGCGTGATGCCCGGCCGCTGGGCGATGGAGTAGGCGATGAAGGCGCCGAGCACCGGCACGAACAGGGAGAACGCGCCCCCGCCGCCGATCTGCATCAACGCCCAGCCGAAGGTCCCGGTCTTGTCGCCCGCGTAGATGCCGCCGAAGGCGAAGGCCAGGGCGATGAGCAGGCCGCCCGCCACGACCACCGGCAGCATGTAGGACACGCCGGTCATCAGGTGGCGGTAGGGCCCGGTCCGGCCTGCGGACCGCTCCTTCTTGAGCTCCGAGACCTTGCTGGCCAGGTCCTTCTTCGCGCCCGGCGCGGCGGACAGGGCGGATTTGATGACCTGCGCGCCGTCGTGCAGGGCCGCCTTGGTGGTCGTCTCGTAGAGCGGCTTCCCGGCGAACCGGTTGACGTCCACGAAGGCGTCGGCCGCGATGACCACCGCGTCCGCGCGGGCGATGTCCTCTTCGGTGAGTTCGTTCTTGGCCCCCACCGACCCCTGGGTCTCGATCTTGATCTCGTGGCCCAGCGCCTCGCCCGCCTTGCGCAGGGCCTCGGCAGCCATGAACGTGTGGGCGATGCCCGTGGGGCAGGAGGTCACGCCGACGATGAACTTTCTTTCGTTCGAGGGCGCGGCCCGATTCCTGGCCGCCGTCATCTCCTCGGCCTCGGCCAGGGCGGCGGTGATCACCTCCCTGGTTTTGCGGATGGCCTCGCTGGTGGTCACGGCGTAGAGCGGCTTGCCCTGGAACCGGGTGGGGTCCACGTGGATGTCGGCCGCGATGATGACCACGCTCGCGGCGTTGATGCACTCCTGGGAGAGCACGTACTTGGCCCCCTCCGCGCCCTGGGTTTCGACCTCGACGTCATGGCCCATGCTCGCGCCGACCTTCTTCAGCGCCTCGGCGGCCATGATGGTGTGGGCCACCCCGGTGGGGCAGGCGGTGACTGCGACGATTCTGGACATGGCGATTACCCTCCCTTCTGGAGATTGGTGATTTCTATTCGCGCTTCCAAGACCTTTGCTGCGTTGAGGTCCTTTATGGCCGGACCGGCCTGCATCACGGTGGCGGCGGCCAGGGCCGTGGCCAGGCGGACCCGCTCCTCCAGGGGCAGGCCGAGCGCCATCCCGGCGACCAGGCCGCCGATCATGGCGTCCCCGGCCCCGACCGTGCTGACGGCCTCGACCTTGGGCGGCCGGGAGAGCAGGGCTTGGCCGTCCTCCACGAAGACCGCCCCGCGCGCCCCCAGGGACACGGCCACGGTGGCGATGCCCTCGGCGTTCATGCGCCGCGCCTCGGCCACAAGGTCGTCCAGGTCGCCCGTGGGGCGGCCGACCAGCTCGGCCAGTTCGTCGTCGTTGGGCTTGATCAGCCACGGCGCGGCGCGCACGGCGCTGGCCAGGGCCGGGCCGCTGGTGTCGACCACAGCCCTTGCCCCCTGCGCCTTGATCACGCCGATCAGGCGGCCGACCTCCTCCGGGGCCACGCCCACGGGCAGGCTGCCCGCGACGACCACCACGGCGGCCTCGCGCGACAGCCGGGCGACCGTCTCCGTGAGCCGGTCCAGGTGGCTCGCGTCCGGCGTCAGGCCGGGAAAGTTGATGTCCGTGGTAGACCGACTCTCGGGGTCGAGGACCTTTATGCCGATGCGCGTCTCGCCCGGGACCCGGACGAAGGCATCGGTCACGCCCAGGTCCGAGAACCGTTTTTCGAAGATCCGGGCGTTCTCCGTGCCCAGGAAGCCGGTCACGGTTACCGGCAGGCCGAACTTGCGCAGCAGCCCCGCGATGTTCACGCCCTTGCCCGCCGCGTCGGAGCGGTATTCGGCCACGCGGTTGACCGCCCCGGCCGCGAACCCGGGGACCGTGCAGGCCAGGTCGATGGCCGGGTTCATGGTCACGGTGACGAGGCCTGTCTTCGTGCTCTGCATGGCGGCCTCGCTAGGGGAGCTTGAGGGCCCGCACCTGGTTGTTGTCGGCGCAGGCGAGCGCCTGCCGGGCGATCTCCCTGGCCTGGGCCATGGTGATAGACCGGATCCGGGCCTTGACCGGGGCGATGCTCGGGATGACCATGCTCAGTTCCTTGACGCCGAGCCCGGCCAGGATGACCGCGCCGAGCGGCTCCCCGGCCAGCCCGCCGCACACGCCGGTCCAGATGCCCGCCTCGTCCGAGGCCCGAACCACCTGGTCGATCATCCGCAGCACCGCCGGGTGCAGGCTGTCCGCCTGCGCGGCCAGGGTCGGGTGCACCCGGTCCATGGCCATGACGTACTGGGTCAGGTCGTTGGTGCCCACGGAGAAGAAGGCCACCTCTTTCGCGAACTCGCGGGCCATGACGGCCACGGACGGGACCTCGACCATGATGCCGATGTCCACGGGCTCGGCCCCGACCTCGATGCGCGCCTTCTCGGCCAGCCGCTTTCCGGCGGCCAGCTCGTCCAGGGTGGCGATCATGGGGAACATGATGCGCAGCGGGCCGTGCCTGGAGGCGCGGTAGATGGCCCGCAGCTGGGTCAGGAAGAGTTCCGGGCGGTTCAGGCACAGCCGGATGCCGCGCTCGCCCAGGAACGGGTTGTCCTCGGCGGGCAGGTCCAGATAGGGCACGGCCTTGTCCCCGCCGATGTCCAGGGTGCGGATGATCAGGGGCAGCCCGTTGAGTGCCTCGATCATGGCCCTGTAGCTTCGGTACTGCTCGTCCTCGTCCGGCGGGGTCTCCCGGCCCAGGAAGAGAAATTCCGTGCGCAGCAGGCCCACGCCTTCGCCGCCGCCCTCCACGGCCCGTTCCGCCTCGCTGGCCTTGCCGATGTTGGCCGCCACCTCGACGCGCTCGCCGTCCAGGGTCAGGGCCGGTTCGTACCGGGTCCGGTATTCGGCGTCGCGTTCCGCCTCGATGCGCTTGCGGGCCTCGGCGGCGGTCTCGATGTCCGCCGGGCTGGGCTCCAGGTAGAGGTTGCCGCCGTCGCCGTCGAGGATGGCCATGGTCCCGTCTTCGATTTCGAGCACGGCCGGGCCAGCGGCCACGATGGCCGGGATGTCCAGGGAGCGGGCGATGATGGCCGAGTGCGACGTGGGCCCGCCGCCCGAGGTGCAGAACCCGAGGATGAGCGCGGGATCGAGCAGGGCGGTGTCCGAGGGGGTCAGGTCCTCGGCCACGAGGATGACCGGCTCGCTTGACGTGAACGGCTCGTCCTGGAGCACGCCCGCCAGGTGGCGCAGGACCCGCCGGCCCACGTCGCGGAGGTCCATGGCGCGTGCGGCCAGGACCTCGTCGTCGTGCTGCTCCATGGCCCGGACGCGGTCGTCGATGACCTGCCGCCAGGCGTAGCCCGCGCTGTTGCCGCCCCGGATGCGGCTTTTGGTCTCGGCCAGCAGCTCGGGGTCTTCCAGGAAGGCCTCGTGGGCGCGGAAAATGGCGGCCTGCGGTTCGCCGGACCGGGACCGGACCTCGTTGTAGAGCATGCGCAGGTTGCTCTTGGCCGCGGCCACGGCATGGCCCAGCTCGGTGAGCTCGTGCTCGGGGTCCTTGGCCATGGCCTCGACCACGATGCGCCGGTGGGTGAACTGCCGGATGGGGCCGCTGGCCAGCCCCGGGGAGGCCGTGCAGCCGGGTATGGTCCGCTTGACCTCGCTCGGCGTCCAGCCGTGCGCCGCCTTGGGCGTCTCCTTTTCCTCCTCGATCTCGCCCAGGCCCGCGTCCACGGCGTCCTTCAGGGCGTTCAGCGCCTGCATGGCGTCGTCCCCCTTGGCGTGGATGCGGATGATCCTGCCCGACCCGACGCCGAGCTTGAGCAGGGAGGCGAGGCTCTTGCCGTTGCCCGACCTGCCGTCGAATTCCACGACGATGGTCGAGTCGAAGAGCTTGGCGATGTCCAGGAAGAACGTGGCGGGCCGAGCGTGCAGCCCGTGCGGGTTCATGACCGTGACGTCCACGGAGTGGTCGAAGTCGGCCACGTCGAGTTCGGGCCCCGGACGCCGGGTGGCCCCGGCCTCGCCGCTGAGCGCCCGGACGATGTCCGAGGGATCGTCCGTCGCGGTCAGCCGCCTGACGGTGTTTTCGTCGTCGAGGACGTGGGTCAGGTTGGTCAGGATCTCGATGTGCTCGTCGGATTTCGCGGCGATGCCCACGACCAGATTGACGATCTCGCCGGGATTCCAGGTCACCCCGCCGGGCACCTGGAGGATGGCGACCCCGGTCTTGAGGATGTGGTCCCGGTTCTCGGGCAGGCCGTGGGGGATGGATATGCCGTTGCCGAGGTAGGTGTTGGCCACCTCCTCGCGCCGCTTCATGCTGTCGATGTACTCGGGCCGGATATAGCCGTTGCGGACCAGGAGTTCGCCGACCTGCTCGATGGCCTGCAGCTTGCCGGAGGGTTCCGCGTTCAAGACGATGTTGTCCTTGGTCATTGCAATCATGGAGAGCCTCCTCGGTGGCTGTCTCGGATTGGCGCGCGCCGCGTCCGCAGAGGGGGACCGACCTCGGGGTGTCGGCCGACCGACGCGTGCAATGGAATCCTCCCTTTCCGCCGCCCCGATACGCGGCTTTACGGATATTTCCACTGTTATCAGAAAAATACGCCGCAGGGCAGAGGGGGGACATTATATTTTCCCCGGTCCGACGGCCGGGGGCCCGCCGCTCACCGGCCCAGCACCGGCGCGATCCGCTCCAGGGCCCAGTCGACGTCCTCCTTCGTGATGACCAGCGGCGGGGCGAAGCGGATGATGGTCTCGTGGGTCTCCTTGCAGAGCAGTCCGGCCTCCTTGAGTTGCTCGCAGTAGCGCCGCGCGCCGCCTGCGTCCGGGTGGAACTCCACGCCGATGAGCAGCCCCTTGCCCCGGACCTCCCTGATCTTGGGGTTGTCGATGCTCTTCAGCCCCTTCAGGAAGTATTGGCCCATCTCGCGGGCGTTCTCCACCAGGCGCTCCTCGGTCAGGACCTTGAGGGCGGCGCGGGCCACGGCGCAGGCCAACGGGTTGCCGCCGAAGGTGGAGCCGTGCTCGCCGGGCTTGAGCACGCCAAGGACCTCGGTGTTGGAGAGCACGGCCGAGACCGGGTAGAAGCCGCCGGACAGGGCCTTGCCGATGAGGGTCAGGTCGGCCTCGATGCCCTCGTGCTCCTCGGCCAGGAGCGCCCCGGTGCGGCCCAGGCCGGTCTGGATCTCGTCGAGGATGAGCACGATGCCCGCATCATCGCAGATGCGCCGGACCTCCTTCAGGTAGCCGTCGGGCGGGATGATCACGCCCGCCTCGCCCTGGATGGGCTCCACGAGGAAGGCCACGGTGTTGGGGGTGATGGCCTGCTCCAGGGCCTGGGCGTCGCCGAAGTCGACGACCTTGAAGCCGGGGGTGAACGGGCCGAAGCCGGTGGTGGACACCGGATCGGTGGAGAACGAGATGATGGTGATGGTCCGGCCGTGGAAGTTGTTGCGGCAGACGATGATCTCGGCCTTGTCCTCGGGCACGCCCTTGACCTGGTAGCCCCACTTGCGCACGGCCTTGATGGCCGTCTCCACGGCCTCGGCCCCGGAGTTCATGGGCAGGACCTTGTGGGAGTTGGTCAGGTCGCACAGTTCCTTGTAGAGCGGGCCGAGCTGGTCGTTGCGGAAGGCGCGCGAGGTCAGGGTCAGCTTCTCGGCCTGCTCCACCAGGGCCCGGCGGATCTTCGGGTGGCAGTGGCCCTGGTTCACGGCCGAGTAGGCGGACAGGCAGTCCATGTACCGGTTGCCGTCCACGTCCCAGACCCAGATGCCCCGGCCGCGCTCGATGACCACGTCCAGGGGCTTGTAGTTGTGGGCGCCGTATTCGTCTTCGAGCAGGATGTATCGGTCGGATTGCATGGCTTCCTCGAGGTTGCGGTTGTCATGGGACCCTCTCTGCGGAGGGGCCTTATGAGCGTACCCGCCATTTCCACCGGATTCAACCCGTGACGAAATATAATGGGTTTTTGAGTGGTAAATATGGGTGAATTCCAGTAGGTGATAGGTATTGTCACATGGAAGAGCCTATGACTCATTCTGAATCGAACGAAAGGGTCCAACCTCCCTCCGAGGACTCGCCCCGGCCCGGCCGGGGAGGGTCTTTCATTGATCCCGTCTGTTTCAAGGGGCTGTGCGACGCGCTGGGCGACGGCGTGGTCAAGACCGACGCCCGGGGGGCCATCCTCGAGGCCAACCAGGCCTTTTGCGACCTGGTCGGGCGCGAGCGGCGGGAGGTCATCGGCAGGACCGTGCTCGACTTCACGCCCGAGCACGAATGGACGCGGGAGCGCGAGTTGCTCCGCCGCCTGCTCAAATCCGACGACTCCTCCCAGGAGTTCGAAAAGGGGCTCGTCACCGGCGACGGCCGGGAACTGCTGATTCAGGTCAGCTGCTGGCTGCAGCGCGACGAGTCGGGGAGGCCTGCCGCCCTGTGGGGCATCTTCCGCGACATCACCGACCGGCGCGCGGCCGAGAAAATGGCCCGCGACAACCTGGAGAAATACCACTTCCTGGCCGAGAACGCGACCGACGTCATCTGGACCATGGACAACGACTGCAGGTACACCTACGTCAGCCCGTCTGTGAAGCGCGTCCGGGGGTTCACGCCCGAGGAGATGGTCGGCATGCGCGCCGACGAGGCCGTGGCCCACGACTCCCTGATCGAGAGCCGGAACGCCTGGGTCGAGGTGGACGCCGGACTGAACGGACTGGTGGACCCCTCGGCCTCCATACGGCTGGAGATGCGCTTCCGGAAAAAGGACGGCTCCCTGATCTGGGGCGAGTCCATGGCCCGGAGGCTGTGGGACGATCACGGCAACGCCGTGGGCTACATCGGCGCCACCCGCGACATCACCGAGCGCAAGCGCATCGAGGAACGGCTGCGCACCAGCGAGCATTTCCTGCAGTCCATGATCAACGCCACCGAGGATTCCGTGGGGCTGTTCAAGGTGGACGGCACGGTCCTGGCCATGAACAAGAACATGGCCCGGTTCCTCGGCCTGCCCAAGGAGGCGGACGCCGGGCGGAGCGTCTTCGATTTCATCCCCGAGGGGATGCAGCCCATGATCCGCGAAACCTTCGCCCGGGTGGTCGAGACATGCGCCCTGATGGCCGAACAGGTGGTCTGGTCCGGGAGGATTCTCGACGGGGTCATCTATCCCGTGGTGGACGGGGGCGAGGTCACGGCCATCGCCGTGTACGGCCGGGACGTGACCGAGGCGCGGTTCGCCGAGGAGGCCCGCAAGAAGACCCAGGAGCAGTACCGGCTCATCGTCGAGACCGCCAACGAGGGCATCCTCGGCCTGGACGCCAACCAGGTCGTCACCTACGCCAACAAGATCGTGGCCGACTTCTTCGGCTGCCGGGTGGAGGAGATCATCGGCCGGAGCCTGCTCGATTTCGTGGCTCCGTTGGACTGGGAGGACAACCTGCGGCGTATTGAGGAGCGGCGGCTGGGCCAGCGCGAGCGCTACGAGCGCCGGTTCCAGCGCAGGGACGGAACCGAAATCTGGGGCATGGTCTCGTCCACGCCGCTCATGGCCGAGGACGGCAGGCTGCTCGGGGCGTTCGCCATGATCGCGGACATCACCGAGGTCAAGCAGGCCCACGAGCGGCTGCTGAACATCCTGGACGGGATCAGCGCGGACATCTACGTCAGCGATTTCGTGACCAACGAGATCCTGTTCATGAACGCCTGCATGCGCGATCATTACGGCCCCATCGAGGAGGGCATGGTCTGCCACGAGGTCATCCGCGGCCTGGACGAGCGCTGTCCGCGCTGTCCCAAGCCCCGGCTGGTGGACGAAAACGGCGAACCCGTGGGCACCCTGGTCTCGGAGCGGTTCTACGAGAAGCGCCAGTGCTGGCACCTCAACCACGATCGGGCCATCCGCTGGCTGGAGGGGCGGCTGGTGCACATGCACATGGCCGCGGACATCACCGAGATCAAGAGCATGGCCGCCGAGCTGGAAAAGGCCATGGCCAAGGCCGAGGCGGCCAGCCTGGCCAAGAACGAATTTCTGGCCAACATGAGCCACGAGATCCGCACCCCGCTCAACGGTCTGCTCGGCATGCTCCAGCTCATGCAGCTGAGCGCGCTGGAGCCTACCCAGCGGGACTACCTGGAGACGGCCCTGAACTCGGGCCGCAGCCTACTCCAGGTGCTCAACGACATCCTGGACCTGTCCAAGGTGGAGTCGGGCAAGCTGGAACTGGAGGCCATTCCCTTCGAACTGGGCGAGGTCATGGACCAGGTGGTCTCCACCTTCCGCCACTCCGTGGAGGAGCGGGGCGTGTCCATGCGCTGGGAGATCGACGAGGACCTGCCCCGCCATTTCGTGGCCGACAAGGGACGGCTGCGGCAGATTCTCTTCAACCTGGTGGGCAACGCGGTCAAGTTCACGGAGAGCGGCTCCATCGAGGTCCGGGCCCACCCGCTGGAGTCCGGGGCGGCGAACGGCACCGTCCGGCTGCTTTTCGAGGTCTCGGACACCGGCATCGGCATCCCCCGCGACAAGGTCAACGCCGTGTTCGATCCCTTCACCCAGGTGGACGGCTCGTCCACCCGCAAGTACCAGGGCACCGGCCTCGGGCTGGGCATCGTCCGGCGGCTGGTCCAGCTCATGGGCGGCTCCATCAGCGTGGACACCGAAGAGGGCGAGGGCACGACCATCTATTTCACCATCCAGTCCCGCCTGGCCGAGCTGCCGGACGATCCGGCCCACGACCAGGTGGTCCCGTCCCGGAACGGCGGCCTGTCCATCCTGGTGGCCGAGGACGAGCGGGTCAACCGCGTGGTCGTCCAGCGCATCCTGGAAAAGCTCGGCCACAGGGCCGTGTGCGTGGGCAGCGGCGAGGAGGCCATCAAGATTCTCCGCGAGCAGTCCTTCGACCTCTTCCTGTCGGACATCCAGATGCCCGGCCTGGACGGCGTGGCCACCACCAAGGTCATACGCGGCGACCTCGGCCTGGACATCCCGGTCATCGCCCTGACCGCCCACGCCATGCAGGGCGACCGTGACCGCTTCATCGCGGCGGGCATGAACGGCTACGTGTCCAAACCCTTCGAGATAGACCGTCTGCAGCAGGAAATAGAACGGGTCATGGAAGGCCCCGAAGCCTAGGCTCCCCTAGAGGATGGACAGGGGCGGGTCCCCCGGGCCGCAGGACAGCGCCCGGCCCACCAGGGCGGCGGGTTCCCCGGCGTCCTGGAGCATGGCCATGGCCCGGTCCACGAGCCCCGCGGGCACGGCCAGGAGCAGGCCGCCCGAGGTCTGGGCGTCGAACATCATGTCGAAATGCACGGGGTCGAGCCCGTCGGCCACCCTGACCTTGGGCAGGTAGTGCCTGCGGTTGCAGATGGACCCGGCGGGCAGCAGCCCCATGGAGGCCATGTCCAGCGCGCCGGGCAGCAGCGGCACGTCGCGCATGCGCAGCTCGAGCGTCACATGGCTGGCCTCGGCCAGCTCGATCATGTGCCCGCCCAGGCCGAACCCGGTGATGTCCGTGGCCCCGGTCAGGCCGAGTTCGCGGATGACCTCGCCGCCGGTCTTGTTCAACCGCCCGCAGGTCCGGAAAAGCAGCTCCTCCATCTCGTCGCAGCCGGGCATCTCGCCCTTGACCGCCGTGGCCAGCACGCCCGTGCCGATGGGCTTGGTCAGGATCAGCGCGTCGTCGGGCCGGACGCCCCGGTTGGAGGCGAAACGGTCCGGGTCCACGATCCCGGATACGGCCAGGCCGTACTTGATCTCCGGGTCGTCCACGCTGTGCCCGCCGCTGGGCACCGCGCCCGCCTCCTCCACGGTGTCCTTGCCGCCGCGCAGCACCTCGGCCAGCACGGTCATGGGCAGCTTGTCCGCCGGGAAGCAGACGATGTTCATGGCCGCCCACGGCTCACCGCCCATGGCGTAGACGTCGGACAGGGCGTTGGCCGCCGCGATGCGGCCGAACTTGTAGGGATCGTTGACCACCGGGGTAAAGAAATCCACGGTCTGGACCAGGGCCTTGCCCGCCGGAAAAGACAAAATGGCCGCGTCCTCGTTGTCGCCGGGGCCTCCGGCGAGCACGCGGTTGTCGGGTCGGACCCCCAGGCCCGAAAGTGCGATCTCCAGGTCCCCTGGAGTGATCTTCGCCGCTCAGCCCGCGGCTTTGACCATCTGGACCAGTTTCAACTTTTCCATGGGTTCTCCTTGGGTTGATCTCTACCAGAGGTCAGGGGGAAGGGGAAGAGTACGCCTGCGGCGCGCGAGAGCCGGTGAAGGGGGTTGCACCTCCTTCAGCCTCCGAGAGCCGCCGTGCGGGGCTGCGCCCCTGCACTTGCTCCATGCCCTGCGCGGGCGGCGGTTCTTTTTTGCTTGCCCAAAAAAGAACCAAAAAAGGGCCTTGCGCGCGGTGTGGCCGCCCGAGGGATCGCCGGCGAGAATCCGATCCGCTCGGGGCGGCTCCAACCTGGGGAAAGTAGAGGGCGCGCTTTTCCGGAAGGCGAGCCGCTTTGGAAGTACGCCGGGTCCCGTGGGGAGAGCCGCCACCCCTTCGCGGTCGGCTTCTAGGCCGTCGATCCAGGGTTCGAGCCAGTCTGCTCCTCTTCGGTCACTCGGGTATGGCGAGCGTGGATTATCGGGAGGGTGCGTCTGGGTTCGGGCCGCCCTGCAAAGAGAGCCGCTGTTGGACGCGGGGCGTCCAAAGCGCTCCAGCGAGCTTGGGAGGGCTTGTTGGGGGGCGGGATGACGGGCCGGACGCGGCAGGACAATATCACTTACAACGACGGGCAATCGGAAGCGGGGCCTAGAGCCCGTCTCGGGCGGCGAAGCGCAGGCTGGATCGCGTCCGCGCAGCGGACATCTATCCAGCCAGCGAAAGCCGCCTACGGGCTCTTGGTCCCGCTTCCGTGAGCTGGCCCAAAAGCGCAGTTTTTGCTTCCTTTTTTCTGCGCCAGCAAAAAAGGAAGTCGCCGTAAAGGCGAAAAACAACAAAGGGAGAACGCACGCTCTCCCACCGCGCATGCGCGCAAACAAGAGGCGTCCCCTAAGGCCGCCGCCAGGCGATCCTCATTACCCCCACCGCGCATGCGCGCACGGTCAGCCGCGATAGACCTCGGTAAAAGCCTTTCGCGAGCGCGGGACGGCCTCCTTTGCCTTTCGCCCCTTCAAGTGATACGAGGACTCACGCCCGCCGCCGCCCGGCGGGGATAAAGGGAACAAGACCCCTGGAGAACCACCATGCAACACGATGAGACCAAGGAATTTCTGGACTCCCTTCCGGAACTGGAAGAGGGCAAGACATACTGTTTCAAATGCTATCCCGGCATCGAGTGCTTCAATGCCTGCTGCTCGGACCTGGACATGGTCCTGACGCCGTACGACATCCTGCGCATGCGCGCCGCCCTCGGTATGTCGTCCGTGGACTTCCTGCGGGTGCACACCACGGCCTACCACGCGCCCGACACCAACTTCCCGGTGTTCAAGTTCAAGATGCTCGACAACGCCCGGCGGTCCTGCGCCTTCGTCACCCCCGAAGGGTGCCGCATCTACGCCGACCGGCCCGGCGCGTGCCGCATGTACCCGCTCGGCCGGGCCACCCGGCCCGACGGCAAGGGCGGCGTGCTCGAACAGTTCTTCATCGTCAGGGAGGATCACTGCAAGGGGTTCCTCGAAAAGGACGAATGGACCGGCGAATCCTGGAAACAGGACCAGGGCTTCAAGGACTACACCGCGTTCAACGACCGGTACATGAACATCCTCTCGCGCACCCGGCAGCTCGGCCACCCCATCTCCGACAAGCTCAATCAGATGGCCATCCTCGCCCTGTACCGCATCGACGATTTCCAGGGGTTCATCCAGAAGATGCAGCTCTTCGAACGCGTGGAAGTGGACGAGAAACGCCAGCAGGCCATCATCACCAACGAAAACGTGGCCCTGTCCTTCGCCATGGACTGGTTCGAGCTCGTGCTCTTCCAGGATACCTCCAAGCTCAAGCCCAAAAACGTCCCCATGCGGCGCAAGGGCGTCCGGCCCGAAGGAAACTGATATGTCCCTGCCCGATAATCCCAAGCTCATGAGTATCCGCACCTTCCTCAAACGGAAGAGTGCCTTTGCGCCCGGACACCGGCTCGTCTTCACCAACGGCTGCTTCGACATCCTGCACCCCGGCCACGTGGACCTGCTCCAGCGCTGCCGCGCCATGGGCGACTCTCTCGTGCTCGGCCTCAACTCCGACGAGTCCGTCAAGATGCTCGGCAAAGGCGACGACCGCCCCCTGAGCACCGCCGAGGAACGCGCCTTTGTCCTCGCCGGGCTCGCCTGCGTGGACCACATCATCATCTTCCACGAATCCACCCCGCTCGAACTCATCAAGGCCTGCCGCCCCCAGATCCTCATTAAGGGCGGCGACTGGCCCGTCGATCAGATCGTCGGCGGCGACGTGGTCACCAAGGCGGGCGGCGAAGTGCACAGCCTGCCGCTGCTGGAAGGGTACTCCACGACGGCGTTTTTGGAGAAAGTGCGGGGCTAGGGAAGGCCTCCGGCGGGCCCTCGCCGCAAAATGCTTGTTGGAAATGTCCACTTGCAAACCCCAAATCCGGCTTCGCGCAACCGGCCTGCGAAGGCTCTGGCGTTCTGCCGGATTCTTCGAGCGCGGGCCGAGCTGGGTTGCCCTGTTCGCGCCAGACAACAACCGACACGGGACAAATCAATGTCCGATTCCCACAGAAGAAAAAAATCCTGAGAATCCATTCAATAAGGGGTTCCACCACGCAAGTTCGTTCGTCCTGCGCATAAAGCGGTGACCGTGGGGGAATTCCGACAACGGCAGATTTCTAGATGCCTGTCGTTTGTCCGGCGGGGGTGCTGTGCTTCAGCCTGGCGTTTGGATGTGAAAGTGCGCCGTTGGGAAATGAACGGCAGTGAAGTGCTTGGTGTTACAGCATGTTAGTGCCTGCTTAAGCGTTCATAAGTTTAGACTGTCGTCAAAACTTATGAACGCGCCTTGGGTGCGTTTTACCTCCTTCTGGTGACCGATTTATCCGGTGGATATGCCCTACCCTATGACGCCGCAAAACCTCCGAGCAGGCTCCGCGGGAGGGATTCTTCTCCTCCCGCCGTTTTTCCCGCGAGCGTGACGCAAGCAGCCGTCAAGGCAAGGCCAAGCCCTTCGGGCGGACGCTTCGCGGTCCGGCCCTGCCCCGACGACTTTGCTTGAGTCGGCATCCTCGCAGGCTCCGCGAGAGGGATGGAGATTCCTACTCCGGCTCAAGGGATGGTGGAGCACTGCGGCCTTTTCGTGCAATCGCACGAAAACCATCCTTCGCTAACAAACGTTAATCTTTTCTTAATCCCCGGTTCGATACTGGGGGGGCATGACAATACTGAAGTCTGTTTCTGTTGCCCGGTTGGCGGCTGTCATGGCCCTGCCCCTTGTGCTTGCCGGATGTGCCGCCCGCATGGATCTGACAGCCAAGAAAGCGGAGATTAAAGGGATAATGCCCGGTGCGTGGCAGACGCCTGCTTCCGACTTCGAGGTGGCGAAAGATATTACCGGACTAATCGATACTCCCCAAATGCGGGCACTCATCGCCGAGGCCCTGTCCGCCAATCCGGACCTGACGGCTACGGCCTATCGACTCAAGGCGGCAGGGTTGCTTTTGAGCGTAACATCCTCTGCCCGTCTTCCTGAATTGACTGTGGGAGGGAGTGGGGCCCGAACCAATTCGTCGGGGCGTGAAGCCGCTTCCTTCTCTATCCGGTCAGACGTCAGTTGGGAGGTTGATCTATGGCAGCGGCTGGCCGATCTCAATGATGCTGCCGCGTTGGAAGTGAAAGCCAAAAGCGGGGACTACATGCTTGCACGAAATGCTTTGGCGGCTCGGGTTGTTCGGGCCTGGATTGATCTCGCGGCCAAAAGTCGGGCCGTGGCGATTGAACAACGCCGCATTAAGGCACTGCTTGATACCGAAGAGATAATTCTTGAGCGGTACAACATGGGTCTTGGCAATCTGACCGATCTGGACGCGGCGCGTACCAAGTCTGAAGCTGCACGGGAAGTGCTGGCCGGACGCGAGTTGGATTTGACCAAAGCCCGCCGCGTGTTGGAACTGCTGCTCGGCCAGTACCCGTCTGGAACCATTGCCGGAGATGTGAAACTCCCCTCGGTAGCTAATCCTCTGGTTGGAATACCATCCGAAGTCTTGGCGGATCGCATTGATATCCGGGCCGCTTGGGATCGGGTTCGAAAGTCGGATTTGGACGTTGCCGCTGCCAACAAAGCGATGCTGCCGTCTTTCAAGATTACTGCCGACATTTCGAATACTTCCAAAACCATACACGATCTGACAACGGGGCAGGCCATTTGGAACCTCGTAGGGGCTTTGACTCAGCCCGTATTCATGGGAGGCCGTCTCAAGGACACCGCCGCCGCCAAATCCGAAGAGAGCAAGGCCGCATGGGAAGATTACCGCAAGGTGGTTCTCGAGGCCATGCAGGAAGTTGAGAACGGCCTGGACTCTGAACGCGGATTGGCCCGCAGACGGGAGCACTTGGAAAAATCCCTGAGTTACGCCACTCAAAGCCGCATCAATTACGAACAACGCTACCGTGAAGGGCTTTCGGACATCATCAATTTGCTGACCGCAAAGGAAACCGAATTGAACACGGAAATCCAACTGCTGCAGGTCCGCGCCCTTCAACTCGACAATCGTGCGCAGCTTGCGCTGGCCTCTGGCCTGAATGCCGATTTGAACACGGAAAAACCGACGACTGAGAAGTAACCATGAAAAAATATCTGCATATCATTTTAGCCTCATCGGTTTTGGGTGTGGCCATCCTCATTGCCTTTTGGATGTTTTCCCGGCCGGTCAAGGCCAGTGTTGAAAAGAAGGCCCGCATCGACATGCCGGTTTCCGTAGAGCCGGTGAAGGCCGGGACATATACTGCTTCGGTTCAGGCTTTCGGCAAGGCTGTGCCGTACTGGAAAACGGACATCGTGTCCGCTGTGTCAGGCCGCCTTGTCGAACTGGCTCCGGTGTTTGATGCCGGACGAATCGTCCCCAAGGGGGACTTGCTCGCCAAGGTGGAAGATGTGGAATACCGCTCGGAGCTTGCGGCGCGCGAAAGGGAATTGGCCGATGCAAAACTTGCGTATGTTCAGGAGCAGCACCGGGTGAAGCAGGCGGAAAAAGACTGGAAACGGATGGGACAGGCCCGGCAACCCGCATCACCGTTGGTGTTGCGTAAGCCCCAGCTCGAAGCGGCCCTTGCGCAAGTGAAAGCCGCTGAAGGCGCGGTTGCCAAGGCTCGGAATGACTTTCAGAACACGTTGATCGTGGCTCCTTACGATGCGGCTGTTATCGAACGCAAGGTTGCTCTGGGAACATACGTGACCGCAGGTACAGTGGTCGGCAGTGTATACGGGGCGGATCGGGTCGAGGTGCGTTTTCCCTTGACCGAACAACAGTGTTCACTGCTCAACCTCGACGCAATGGGCGAAGCATCCCGGTATGGGGCCAAAGTCCCCATGACCTCCGTCACGAATTCGCGCGACAAATGGGTTGGCACTCTCATGGGACTGGAATTGCAACTATCTGACACAACACGGCAACGCACAGCCATTGTTATGGTGGAGAATCCGTTGGATGGCAGCCAGCCTCTTTTGCCCGGCACTTTTGTGCGGGCCGAGGTCCCCGGTGCAGAGGTAAAGGAAACTTTTGCGGTGCCGGAAAGCTCTCTGACTCAGGCCGGTGATATTTGGTATACGGACAATGGGAACTCACTTCGTCGCATCAAACCTGAAGTCCGCTTCCGCCGAAACGGTAAAGTATTCATTCAAGCGCCGGAGAACTTGAAAGCCATGAATGTTGTGGTCCGTCCATTGAATTCCTATCTGGAAGGCACTTCGGTCAGCCCCATATTAAGCGAGCTGTCCCATGAATAAGAACAATACGGGCGGCATGGTCGCCTGGTTCGTCCAGAACCCCATCGCAGCCAATCTGTTGATGTTGCTGGTGCTGTTCGGTGGCGTGTTCACATCCATGAATCGCCCCCTGCAGGCCTTCCCTCCGTTTCCGCCCAAGAAAGTAACCATCTCCACGGCATACCCCAGCAGCTCTGCCGAAGTGGTGGAAAGAGGTGTGACCGTGAAGATCGAGGAAGCGGTCAATGGTTTGACCGGCATCAAGGAGATCACCAGCACTTCGGATCGAAACGGCTCCACCGTCGTGGTAGAAACGAAACAAGGGTATTCGCTGGATAAGTTAATGCGGGACGTCAAACGCAAGGTCGACGCCATTGCCACTCTGCCGAACCGTGCCGAAAAACCGGTCATCTCGCAGGAAGAGTGGAACGACCATGTCATGTACGTCAGCATATATGGCCAGGTCAGGCATGATACGCTTCGTCAACTGGCCGACAAGGTTCGGCAACAACTTCTTGCACAGGGCAACATCAATAAAGTCGACTATATCGGACGACGTGTTCGTGAGATCGCCATTGAGATTGATGAAGCCTCGTTGCAGGCATACGGATTGACCTTGCAGGACGTGGCGACACGCATTGCCAAGGAATCGGTAAGCGATTCCGGCGGTGAGTTGCGGACAAACATGTCGACCATTACCCTGCGGGCAGACCGTCAAGCATATGGTGAAGATGAATTCCGTAATATTGTCATCCTGCCCACTGCGGACGGCGCGAATCTTACATTGGGCGATATAGCAACCGTCAAGGATGCTTTTGAGGAAGACCTCGTCCGGACAAGGTTTCAGGGACAACCCGCTATCACACTCCAGATAGTGGACGCGGGCGGCACCGATGTGACCAAAGCGGCTATCGAGGCCCGGGAGGTGGTGCAGGGATTGGAGGACTCCGGCCGAATTCCGCAAGGGGTTGGGATCAAGCCCTGGTATGATCAAAGCCAATTTATTCAGGACCGTGTTTCCCTGCTCTTCAGCAATGGCTTGAGCGGTATCCTGCTCATTGTCGCCATACTGGCCCTGTTCCTCAATCTTCGTCTGGCTCTCTGGATTTCGTTGGGCATCCCCATCTCCATTGCAGGGACCCTCATCATGATGGGAGATAGCTTCCTGGGCTATACCATCAACGAAATGACAACCTTCGGTTTCATCGTGGTGCTTGGTATATTGGTAGATGATGCCGTCGTTATCGGCGAGAATATCTTTACCACTCGAAAACGGGAAGGAGATACCACGGCAGCGACCATCGCAGGGGTATCCGAAGTGGCCACACCAGCGACCTTCGGCGTGTTGACAACGGTTGCGGCGTTTATGCCTCTGGCGTTCATCAAGGGAGAGTTCGGCCAGATTTTCGGCCAGTTTGCAGTGGTGGTCGTTGTGGCTCTCTGTTTTTCGTTGCTGGAGTCGAAGTTCATCCTGCCTGCACACTTGAATCACGTGAACGTGAATTCCACGGCAAAACCTAATGTGTTGATGCGCCCGCTGGTAACACTCCAAGGTCGGGTGACTCACGGGCTCGATCTGTTCAATGAAAGAATATATGTCCCGTTTATGCAGCGGGTGCTGAATATGCCCGGAGTGGCGCTGGCTGTATTTCTCGGTTTGCTCATTTGCGTATTCGCACTCATTGGCAGCGGCAGAGTACGTTCTGTCTTTTTCCCCAACATTCCGGGGACCCTGCTGACCGCATCCATCACAATGGACCAGGAAGCGGGCAAGGCTCTGGCAATGAGTAACGCCTTGCGTATCGAGTCCGAACTCATTCGCCTTAACGAGGGGTGGAAGGGAAAATACGGCATGGAGTCCGCACCTGTTACGGACATACAGACCGCCATCAGCAGCGCGACTTCCTTCACCGTAACCGGGAAACTCGATCTCAAGCCGGGGTCGAAAATCACGGCTGCCGACATGATCAAACAGTGGAGGGCGGCCGTTGGGCCTTTGGAAGGCGTGGATATCTTTAACTACAACTCCACCGGCTGGGACATGGAAGATATCTCCATCAACATAAGCGGGCGCGAGCAGGCTACACTTCAGGCTGCCGCAGCCAGATTGAAGGAACGGCTTCGTCAATACTCCGGCGTCAACAACGTCAGGGATGACAATAAGCCGAACCAGCCGCAGATTCGTTTTACCCTCAAGCCCGAGGCCCGCAATCTCGGCGTCACGCTCGACGATCTGACCTCGCAGCTGCGAGGAGGGTTTCAGGGGTACGAGGCGCAGCGTTTCCAACAGGGGCGTGACGAGGTCAAGGTGCAGGTGCGCTACCCCGCAGACCAGCGTCGGTACATGGAAGACCTGAAGCGGACGCGTATCCGTACCGCTGCCGGTGCGCTTGTTCCCTTGAGCGTGGTGGCGGAACTGAATCCCGGCTATGCAGCGGTGGAGATTCATCGGCGTGACGGCAACCGGGTTACCACCGTCATGGCGGATACGGACAAGGCCGTCACCTCCCCCGGCCAGGTGTTGGCGGATCTGCAGGAAAACTTTTTCCCTCGGCTTCGCCAGGAGTTCCCGGATATCGGTTTTGCCTTCTCCGGCGAAATACAGGAAGAGTCGGAGGCTTCATCATCCTTGTGGGGAGCGTTCGTCCTGACCATGGGCCTGATTTATGCCCTGCTTGCCGTGCCGCTCAAGTCCTACACCAAGCCGCTGTACATAATGGCCGCCATCCCGTTCGGATTTATCGGTGCCGTCGGCGGCCATTGGCTTTTGGGCTACCCGCTCAGCCTGCTGTCGTTTTTTGGCCTTCTCGCCCTGTGTGGCGTCGTGGTGAACGACAGCCTGTTGCTTGTTACGGAGTATGGGGCACAGCGTGAACGAGGACGTGGTGTGGATGAAGCCCTCCTTGCCGCGGGTGTGCGGCGCATGCGTTCCATCTTCCTGACATCCATTACCACCTTTCTGGGCTTGGTCCCGCTTCTGGCTGAATCTTCAGAGCAGGCTCAGTACCTGAAGCCTGCCGCGGTCTCCATGGCTTACGGTATCCTGTTCGCCACGGTTATCACGTTGATCCTCATTCCCGCGCTCATTCGTTTCTCGGTCAACGTGAAGCGTGCGGTCATCGGTGAAAAAGAAGATCGCACGCCTGCCGTAACAGTCCCGGTGACAAATGAGAACCAGTTCGGGGGCTGGCTTTAATCATGGTGCGATCTGCCCCAAAAAAGCTAGGTAAGGCCCATGGAGTCCATGGGGCTTTTTGCAATGCAGAAGGATACTGAAATGTCTCTGACAACACTCTTGGTCGAGGACGACATGGACCTCGCCGCATCGCTGATCGATTATCTGGAGCTTGAATCCATAAACTGTGACCATGCCTTCAATGGACTTCACGGCGTGGAGCTTGCCTTGGAGAATACCTATGACGTCATCTTACTGGACATCATGGTCCCCGGACTGGATGGCCTCGGGGTGTGCGAGAAGCTGCGCAGGGAAGGGGTGGATACACCTATCCTGATGCTTACAGCGCGGGACACGCTTGATGACAAGGTCGCGGGATTCTCTGCCGGGACGGATGATTATCTCGTCAAACCGTTTGCCATGAAGGAACTCTTATTTCGCATCCGGGCTTTGGCTAAACGAAGAAGCAGCCAGGCGAAGGTATTCACGGTGGAAGATCTGGAAATCGACCTTCATGCCCATGAGGTGCGCCGGGGGGGGGCTGTTATTCGTCTGACGCCTACCGAGTGGGAATTAATCAAGGAATTGGTCTCCAAGAGCCCGGGAATTGTGTCACGCCGCTCCTTGGAGCGAGCCTTATGGGGGGATGACGTACCGGAAAGCAACAGCCTGAGCGTGCACCTTCACAAATTACGGCAAAAAATAGATGGCTCTGCATCAGTGCAACTTGTTCATACCGTGCCTGGAGTGGGAGTCTCATTGAGAGGCGACGATGGGTAACCCCAAAAGCATCAAGAAGACGATCATCGTGTTTGTGGTGAGCACGAGTGGATTGCTCGTTTTTTTGTATTCTTTCTTATTGGACGATTATTTTATGACCGGATGGGATGTATCCGTTCAGTCCCGGATGCAGTCTGAGGCGAGGGTTTACCAAGATGCCTACTTGGAAGATCCGGATACCCCTCTGCCGAGGTCGGCGAATTTTCGCGTTTATGCCAAATGGGAGGGGGTCCCGGAATCGGTACGGGATAGATTCGCCGGAGTGGAATTGGTCGAAGGCGTTATCGAATACAGTGAGTGGCAGGATGACGAAACAAACTACTGCATACTTCCATGGAGGCGATCTGATGGTACCATGCTCTACTTTGTGCTCGAGATTAGTGATGATTTTGCATCGTCGAACATAGACAGGATGTTCAGATGGCGCATGTATTTCCTCGTGATATCCGGAGTGGCAATCTTTATCGGCATGGTCGGGATGTCGTTTTTTCTGTTTCGCCGGATTGTGTTGCCTGTGGAGGGCATCAGCCGATGGGCGGGTGCGTTGGACAAGGACAATCTGGATACGCCGGTGGATTTTACCTACCGGGAATTGAATGAGCTTGCTCTTCTCTTTCGGGATGCCCTTCGCCGTCAGATGGCGGGGATTGAGCGCGAACACGCCTTTCTCCGCAATGCGAGTCACGAGCTTCGCACACCGGTTGCCGTGTTGCAGAACAATCTGGAGTTGCTTGAACGCCTCGGCGCGGACGCGGATTCGCGTTTCAAGGCTTCCATGGGGCGCATGAACAATGCCGTGACCAACATGCGCAATTTGATTGCGACGTTGCTATGGGTCAGCCGGGAGCAGACGGATCAATTGGAAAGCAGCCATGTGGAGATCGAAAGGCTGGTTTCTTCGATAATCGATGAGAACGCCTATCTGCTTAAAGGCAAGGGAAACCGGGTCCAGCAGGACTTGGCTTCCGTGTCGTTGGATGTGCCGGAAACCCCGCTGCGTATTGTTTTGAACAACATTATCCGCAATGCGTTTCAGTACACCTTTAGCGGTGTTATTCATATCCGTCTGACCGAGAGTGAATTCTCTGTCGTGAACGACACCCATGCCGAGAATGGCGGTCGGGCCCATGAAGGCCACGGGGTCGGGCTGATGCTCATATCACAGCTTGTGGACAAGCTTGGCTGGGATTTGTCCATCGAGGAACAGGAGAAACTCTTTTCGGTCAGATTGAGTCTGAAATAAGCATACCAACAATGTGGATAGCCCTTTGGAAATGAAAGTTCACAATGGGCTTTTCTTTTTGTGATCACCATAAACCGCCTAGAAGTAACTCCCTGCCAAGATTGAAAAAAAGGCAGGGGGCGACTTCCCAGAAACGTGGTGGGTACTTTTAAGAATCCCATCGCCGGGCTGCGCTCGGGGTGCGGGGACGGAAAGCTGGCAAGAATACCTTTCGTTGTGCCGGTTGGTAACCGTCCCGAAGTGTTCGTGTCGGGCGTCCATGGGGCTCGGAGGGCCGTCCGGCGCGAACACTTCGGGACACCGCCCAACCAAGCTCCCCCCTTCCCCTCGCGCAACAATCCGTCCTCTCGCGACCGCCCCTTCGCCGCAGGCGACACAAAAAGTTTGGGAGGGTCCAGGGAACCTTTCCCCAAAAGGTTCCCTGGCGGGGTCTGGGGCAGCGCCCCAGCCGTCGGAGACGCCGCCCGGCGAGGGCCCGCCGGAGGCATCCTTTCCTACGCGGCCACGTGGTCGCCGAATATCTCCCAGGTCTTCAAAAAGGTGGCGTCGAAGGTGCGGTTTTCGACGTGGGAGCGGGCTTTGCTGCGCATGTACTGGATGCGTTCCGGGGTATCGACCATATGGAGGATGGCGCGGAGCAGGGAGTCCACGTCGCCGGCGGGCACGATGAGGCCGGTTTCGTTGGGCAGGACGTTTTCGGCGGGGCCGCCCTTGTCGGTGACGATGACGGGCAGTCCCGAGGCCTGGGCTTCGAGGACCACGTTGCCGAAGGTGTCGGTGGCCGAGGGGAAGACGAAGAGGTCGGCGCTGGCGTAGGCCTGGGCCAGGGCTTCGCCCTTGAGCACGCCGGTGAAGATGGCCGGGGTGGAGCGCAGGGCGCGCTGCATCTCGGCCAGATAGGGGCCGTCGCCGACCACGATGAGCTGGATGGCGTCGCGCATGCGGGCGGCCTTGCGGAAGGCCTCGGTCAGGGTGTCCAGCCCCTTTTCCTTGGACACGCGGCCCACGTAGAGGAGCTTGGTGCCGCCGCCGATGTCGAACCGGCTGAAGAAGCCGTTGCGCTTGGCGGGGTGGAACCGTTCGGTGTCCACGCCGCGCGGGTAGGTGACGATCTTGCCGGGGTCGATGCCCCGGTCGATGAGCTCGAACTTGGTCGCCTCGCTGGGTGCGTAGATGACCTGCATCTGGTTGTAGAACCAGGACATGTAGCGCCAGCAGCCGTCTTCCAGGCCCGCGTCCTCGGTGAAGGCCCCGACGTATTCGGGGAAGGCAGTGTGGTAGGTGCCGTGGAAGGGGAGCTTGAGGATCTTAGAGATGGCCAGGGCGGCCAGGCCGACCGGGCCGGGGGTGGCGGCCAGGATGCAGTCGTACTCCTGCTCGAAGCAGTGGGTGAGCATGTCGAGGAACGGCGGGTAGGCCAGGGATATTTCGGGATATTCCGGGATGTCGAAGCGGCCCACGGGCTCGAAGGAGACCGCGCCGGGCACGTCGGCCTTGGCCCCGCAGGTGATGACGGTCATGTCCTTGCCGTGGCGGGCGACCATCTTGAGCTGCTGGCGGATTGTCCGGGCCACGCCGTTGATCTCGTCGAAGGTGTCGGTGAAGTGGGCGATCTTGAGGTCGTCGCTGGTGCGCGCGCTCTTCTTGCGGAAGCGGTCGAGGCACTGGTTGGAGAAGGCCCGCTCGGTGGAAAAGAGGTCGTAGCCCACGAAATAGGGGGCGAGCAGGGTGTAGAGGGAGCCCGCCGAGCCGATGGAGTGGAAGACGTCGAAGAGGTTGGCGCCGAGCACCGAGTTGAGGGTCCGGTCTGCGAACTGGGCGAGCACGCGGTTGGCGGCCAGGGAGACGAAGCGGGCCCATTCGCGTTCCAGGGTGATGACGTCGTCGACCTTGCCGCGCGCGATGCGCAGGAGCGTGGGGTCGTGGGCGATGATGTCGGCGGCCTCCTTGAGGAGCAGCCCCTGGACCGAATCGGTGGGGCCGTATTCGCGGTGCAGGGTGGCCTTGCCGCGCCCGATGATGCGTTGGAGCAGGGTGGACAGGGTCTGCTTGGGCTCCTCGCCGGGGTGCAGCGCGGCCTTGATGAAGCGGAAGCAGAGGTGTTCGGAGACCTCGGGCGAGAGGGAGCCGGTGCGCGAGCGGTAGAACTGGTAGGCGATGCCGTAGAGGTTGTGGGCCATGGTCCGGGGGGTGGCCGGACTTCCGGCGGGCCGCGAGGTGTGCTCGCGCAGGCCGGTCAGGACGTTGTTCAGGCTGGGCTGGCCCGGGAACACGGTGTGCATGCGCGCGATGTTCAGGGAGGAGTGGTCGTCGGACCCGCCGGTGATGCCCTTTTCCCACGGCTCGTCGCCGTAGGGCTCGATGTTGTGGGTGTTGGCCAACCGGTCGATGTCCAGCGGGGTGAGCCGGGCCACGATGTCGCGCAGGGTCTTGTTCTGGCGGGCGTCGCGGGTGCCGTTCTCCTCGAGGATGTTGAACAGGAGCAGGGCCTGTTCGAAATGGGCCGGGGTGAGCCGGTCGTTGACTGCGAAGAGCGGGTGGGCCAGGACGTGGACGATGTTCTGTTCGCGGAGATAGGGCACCAGGTCGAAGACGTTGTCGCGCAGGTGCTGGATGTCGTCGTGCTGGGCCTCGGTGATGTCGTAGGCGAGCACGTGGAGCTTGCAGCGGTCCTCGGGGAAGTATGTGGTGATCTCCTCGCTGACGAAGGTGTTCGGCAGGTGGGCGATCTCGAGCGACCCGGCGATGGTGTTGTGGTCGGTGATGGTGACCATGTCCATGCCCTTGCGGAGCGCGATGTCGTAGAGGCGTCGCGGCTCGGTGAAGCTTTCGGGGCAGCCGATCTTCTGCAGAATCCACTGCGACGGGCGCGTGGAAAACCGTGAGTGGACGTGCATGTCCACCTTGAACAGGGGGTCAGCCATGGTGTCTCCGTTGCGGCGGGCAGGCCGCCGCGGTAAGTCGTTCGGCGTCTTGCTAGGCGCAGCGCCGGTTCAGCCCGTCGTCCTCGGCGGCCTGGCAGTGCACGCAGAGGCGGGCCGAAGGGTTGGCCATGAGCCGGGCCATGCCGATCTCCTCGCCGCACTCCTCGCAGATGCCGTAGTCGGAATGGGACAGGCGCTTGAGGGCCGCCTCGATCTCCCGGATGCGGGCCACCCGGCGGCGTTGCATGGCCACTGACAGGCCGTGCTGGGCGAGCTGGGATGCGAAATCGGTGTCGTCGGGGCAGTTTTCGAGGGCGGTGATGCCGCCGTTCAGTTGGCCGTTGATGTTGTGCAGGCCCTGCATGAGGTGGGACCTGATTTCCCTGATCTGGTTCCTGGTCATGATACCTCCGTCCGATTGAGTATGAGTTGATCCTTCCTATTCCCTCCGGGACGGCCATGGGTGGCGCTTTGGTGACAGGCTTTCGACATTTACGTGCAATCCAACCGGTCGAAATCGTGGACTCCACGGGCAAAGGCCGGTACCATTCAAGATGAATGCAAAATGGTCTTGAATAACTCTTGAAAAAGTCTAGATATAATGAAAGGAGCCTCCCGATGAAATGGATGTATGTGCTGTTCGCGCTGGCGGCCGGGGCCATGATGCCGGTGCAGGCGGGCATCAACCTGCGCTTGCGCGGGGCCCTGGGCGATCCGCTCTGGGCGGCGGCGGTCTCCTTCGGCGTGGGCACCCTGGCCCTGCTGGGCTACCTGCTGGTCTCGCGCACGCCCGTGCCCACGCTCGGCATGGCCGGTTCGGCCCCGGCCTGGGCCTGGACGGGCGGGGCGCTGGGGGCGTTTTTCGTCTTCGCGACCATCGTTCTGGCCGGGCAGATCGGGGCCACGAGCATGATGGCCTGGCTGCTGGCCGGCCAGCTCATCGCCGCCCTGGCGCTGGACCACTTCGGCGTGGTCGGGTATCAGGTGCATACGGTATCCTGGCCCCGCGTCTTCGGGGTGTGCCTGCTGGTGGCCGGGGCCGTGCTGGTCAACAAATATTAACCGAGAGAGAACGATGAGTTTCGCCAAGGACCTGACCACCGTCTGCCGGATGGTCAAGATCGAGCATTCGGTCTTCGCCCTGCCTTTCGCCTACATGGGCGCGTTCCTGGCCGCCCGAGGCTGGCCGGGGCTGTACAACATGGTCGTGCTGACCGTGGCCATGGTGGCCGTGCGTTCGTTCGCCATGGCCTTCAACCGTTACGCCGACCTGGACATCGACCGCCAGAACCCGCGCACGCAGAAGCGCGAGCTGGTCACGGGCGAGCTGTCCACCCGGTTCACCCTGGTCTTCATCGTGGGCACGGCCGTGGTCTTCGTGGCCGCCTGCGCGCTGATGAACACGCTCTGCCTGATGCTTTCGCCCGTGGCCCTGGTCATGGCCGCGTCCTACAGCTTCTGCAAGCGGTTCACCTACTGGTGCCACTTCGTGCTCGGCTCGGTCCTGGGGCTGGCCCCGGTGGCGGGTTGGATCTGCGTGACCCCGTCCATCTCCCTGACTTCGGTCCTGCTGTTCTGCGGCGTGACCCTGTGGGTGGCCGGATTCGACCTGCTCTACGCCAGCCAGGACGCGGACTTCGACCGCGAGCACGGATTGTGGTCCATCCCGGCCCGGCTGGGCATCCCGGCGGCCCTGGGGGTCTCGACCCTGAGCCACGTCGTGGCCGCCGCCTTCTTCCTGCTGGCGGGCTGGGCCGCGAGCCTCGGCGGCATCTACTTCACGGTGGCGGTGCTCACGGGCGTGGTCCTCATGGCCGAGCACCTGCTGGTCAAGGCGGACGACATGAGCCGGGTGAACGTGGCCTTCTTCACTATGAACGGGGTCATCTCCGTGGTCCTGTTCATCGCCACGGTCGTTGATCTGGCCGTCCTGGGCTGATAGTCTAGGCCCCGAGGGTTCCCATGGAAGAGCAGCTGTCGCCGATCATGGCCAAGATAACGGAGATTCTTCTGTTTCTGCAGAATTGGCTCCAGACCAATGTGCTGACCTGGCGCACGGCGGCCCAATGGCTGTGCGCGCTGGGGGCGCTGCTCCTCTCCCTGGCCGTGTGGCGCGTGGTCCGGCCCCGCCTGGAGCGCTGGCGCTACGCCCACGTGCACAATCCGCTGGGCCGGGGCGCGCTCTACGTGCTCATCCAGACCGGCGGGCTGATCCTGTTCATCATGCTGGCCCAGATCGCGGCCGGGGGTTTCGAGCTCCTGGACTACCGGCCGTGGGTTCTGGACGCCCTCAGCCAGCTGACCGTGGCGGGCATCGCCATCCGCCTGCTGGCCCTGACCATGCCCAACAAGGGGCTGGCCCGGAGCACGGCCACCGTGGTCTGGGTCTTTGTCGGTCTGCACATGCTCGGCCTGCTCACCCCGTTCACCAATTTCCTGCAGAACCTGTCGTTCTCCCTGGGAGACACCAAGTTCACGGCCCTGGGCGCGCTCAAGGGGCTGATCCTGGCCGTCATCTTCCTGCAGGCCGCGGTCATGCTCTCCAGGTTCGCGGTGGGCCGCATCGGCAACATGCGCGACGTCTCGCCCTCGGTCCAGGTGCTGCTCGGCAAGACGGTCAAGGTGATCCTGTTCACCGTGGCCATCCTCATGGCCATGTCCAGCGTGGGCATCGACCTGACCAGCCTGGCCATCTTCTCCAGCGCGCTCGGCGTGGGCATCGGCTTCGGGCTGCAGACGATCATCTCCAACTACGTGGCCGGGATCATCCTGCTCATGGACCGGTCCATCAAGCCGGGCGATACCATCGAGGTGGGCGGCGTGTTCGGCGTGGTCAGCGGGGTGTACGGCCGCTTCTCGTCGGTCAAGACCCGCGACGGCAAGGAATACCTGATCCCCAACGAGCACTTCGTGACCAACGAGGTCATCAACTGGACGTACTCGGACACCAACATCCGGCTCAAGATACCGGTGGGCATCGCCTACGAGTCCGACGTGAACAAGGCCCTGCGCCTCATGGAGGAGGCCCCCAAGGGCATGAAGCGCATCCTGACCTCGCCCGAGCCGAGGGCCATGCTCATCGAGTTCGGCGACAGCTCGGTCAACCTGGAGCTGCGGGCCTGGATCGCGGACACCAACGACGGGGTGACCAACATCAAGAGCGACGTGCTCCTGCGCATCTGGAACCTGTTCCATGAAAACGGCGTGGTCTTCCCGTTCCCGCAGCGGGACGTGCTCCTCAAGCCCGGCTCGGCCCTGGCCGTGACCGTGGACCGGGGCGGACCGTCCGAGCCCGCCGACGCACCGCCCGAGCCCCCCGCAAACCCCGAGGAGTAGCCCGTGCGCACCCTGACCGCCATCCTCATCGTCGTCGCCCTGTTCGCCCTGTGGGACGTGTGCTGGTGGCTGGCGGGCGTGCGCCCCGTGTCTCCGTGGGCCCTGAGGGCGGCCCTGAAGAAGGGCGCGCCCCCGATCCTCGTCGACGTGCGCACCCCCGGCGAATACGAGCTGTTCCACATCCCCGGCGCGGTCAACGTGCCGTATCCGGCCACCCTGAACGGGCTGGCCCTGGCCGCGCCCGACCCGGACAGGCCCGTGGTCGTCGTCTGCATGACCGGGCACCGCTCCCCGCCCACGGTCCGCCAGATGCAGAAGGGCGGCTACACTAGTGTCCGGAACCTGACCGGCGGCATGGCCGCGTGGGTGCTCTTCGGCGGCGGGACCGTCTCCGGCGGCTGACCTCCATCCCGTTGAAACGGTAGGCCGTTTCATGGCGCGGACAATTAGCTTGACACTCAAACTAAATCCCGATTAGAAGGTTTGAAAGTCAAACAATACTGCTTTCAAACAAGTTGGAAGGTCTATGCAATTCGATTCCATATTCTGGGTGGCCCTGCAGTCGAGCGTCGTCCTCGGGCTGGTGCACGGGATCAACCCCTGCGGCCACTCCTGGCTGGTTCTGGCCCCGTTCGTGTACGGCGAGAAACGCGGCGGGCGGGTCCTGGGCCTGACCCTGTCGTTCATCGCCGGGACCACCCTGGCCTGCCTGCTCATCGGGCTGACGCTCGGGTCGGTCTCTCTGGCCATCCCCAAGTCCATCACCCTGTACGTGGACGTGGCCACCTTCGTGGTCCTGCTCGTCCTGGGGCTGATCCTGATCGTCAGGCCGCACCTGCTGCACAGCCACGACCATGACCACGACCATGACCATGACCACGACCATGGGCACGACCACGATCACGACCATGAACAAGCGCACGTCCATGCCCACGACGATCACGGGGAGCCGGGCCATGATCACGATCATCACCACCACGACCACGATCATCACGAGGCCGCCTGCACCGGCCGCTCCTGCCCCGGGCACGGGTGCAAACCGGCCGCCCGGGCCATGACCGTCTGGGGGCTGTTCACCATCGGGTTCGTGAACATGATCGTGCCCTGCCCGACCGTGGCGCTCATGTACACCTACGCGCTCGACTCGGGCAGCGTGCTCAAGGGCACGGCGGTCTTCGGGGTCTACGCCGTGGCCACCGGGATCACCCTCGGCGCGGTCATCTTCGCCATCTACAAGGCCGCCGGGCTGATGCGTACCCTGACCCAGGAGTGGATCGAACCTTTGGTCATGCGTGCCGCCGGGGTCATGACCATCGCCTTCGGGGCCTACAGCTTGTATACGTCCATCTAGAGGGAGGGGACATGGTCGGCAGAATCAACCACGCCATCGTGGAGTTTTTCGAGAAGCTCTCGTCCTGGGAGCACGACGTGGTCCGCGAGAAGGGCATGACCCTGCCGCAGATGCACACCCTGGAGGTGCTCGGCATCCACGGGGCCATGCGCATGAAGGAACTGGCCGAGGCCATGGGCATCACCACCGGCACCCTGACCGTGCTGGTGGACCGCCTGGAGGACAAGGAGTGCGTGCGCCGCGTGCCCCACGACACGGACCGCCGGTCCATCAACGTGGAGCTGACCGAGCAGGGGAAGGCGCTGTTCGAGGAGCACGACCGGCTGCATCTGCGCCTGACCGAGGAGCTGACGGCCGCCTGCCCGCCCGAGGACCGCGAGGCGCTCCTGCGCTGCCTGACGTCCATGAACGCGCAGTTCTAGGACGGATGATCGTCGCCATCACGCATCGCGATGGGTGCGCCATTGACCGCGCCCGCCGCCTGCCGTATTTTCTCCGGCATGAGCGAATATATCGACCAGATCGAGACCGGCGAGTCCGTGGGGCTGGTGGAGAAGCGGTTCTTCACCTTCGGCGCGGACGAACCGCTGGTGCTCGAATCCGGGCGCAGGCTCGGGCCGGTCACCCTGGCCTACGAAACCTGCGGAACCCTGAACGCGGACAGGACCAACGCCATCCTGGTCTGCCATGCCCTGACCGGCGATTCCCACGTGGCCGGGTTCTATGACCCGGACGACCCCAAGCCGGGCTGGTGGGACCTCATGGTCGGGCCGGGCAAGCCCATCGACACGGACAAGTATTTCGTCATCTGCTCCAACGTCGTCGGCGGGTGCATGGGCTCCACCGGGCCCACGTCCGAGAACCCGGAGACCGGCCGCCCGTACGGCGCGTCCTTCCCGGTGGTGACCATTGGCGACATGGTCCGCGCCCAGCGCCGCCTGGTCGACTCCTTCGGCATCGATACGCTGCTGGCCGTGGTCGGCGGGTCCGTGGGCGGCATGCAGGTCCTGGAGTGGTCCGTGCGCTACCCGCACCGCGTGCACGCGGCCATCCCCCTGGCCACCACCACCAAGCACTCGGCCCAGGCCATCGCCTTCAACGAGGTCGCCCGCCAGGCGATCATGGCCGATCCCAAGTGGAACCGGGGCGACTACTACGAGTCCGGCCGCCCGGAGCACGGGCTGGCCGTGGCCCGCATGGTCGGGCACATCACCTACCTGTCCGACGAGTCCATGCGCCACAAGTTCGACCGCAGGCTCCAGGACCGCGTGGAGCTGTCCTTCGACTTCGAGGCCGACTTCCAGGTGGAGAGCTACCTGCGCTACCAGGGCAACAAGTTCGTGGACCGCTTCGACGCCAACTCGTTCCTCTACCTGACCAAGGCCGCCGACTATTTCAACCTCGAGAACCACTACGGCGAGGGCTCCCTGGTGGCCGCCTTTTCGCGCGCCTCCTGCCGCTACCTGGTGGTCTCGTTCACCTCGGACTGGCTCTATCCGACCTACCAGTCCAAGACCATGGTCAAGGCCATGAAGAAGAACAGCCTGGACGTTTCGTTCTGCGAGATCGAGGCCCCCTGGGGGCACGACGCCTTCCTGCTGCCCAACACGCGGCTCTCGGACCTGCTCTCCGGCTTCCTGAACAAGGTCTGCCTGCACTGCCGCATCGGAGGCCCCGCATGAGATTCGACCTCCAGGTCATCGCCACCTGGATAGAACCGGGCAGCCGCGTCCTCGACCTCGGCTGCCGCACCGGCTCGCTGCTCGCCCACCTGACCGAGGAGAAGTCCATCATCGGCACCGGCATCGAGATCGACGAGGAGGCCGCGGGCCGGGCCATCGCCAAGGGCCTCTCGGTCATCCACGGCGACATTTACGAGGAGATCGAGGACTACCCGGACAACGCCTTCGACTACGTCATCCTGTCCCAGGCGCTGATGCAGGTCCTGGACCCCGAGACGCTCATCCGCGAAATGCTCCGCGTGGGCAGGCTCGGCATCGTCTCCTTCCCGAACTTCACCCACTACCGGAACCGTCTCCAGATGCTCTTCACCGGACGCGCCCCCATGTCCAAGGAGCTTCCCTACGAGTGGTACAACACGCCCAACATCCGGGTCATCCCGATCATCGACTTCCGCCGCTTCTGCAAGCATCTGGGCGTGCCCATCGTCAAGGAGGTGGCCATCTCCACCCATCACCACGACGAACAGGGCAAGGTCATCACCTGGCTACCCAACCTGTTCGCCACCTTCGGCATCTTCATGCTCGGCCAGGCGCGCTAAGCGCCTGACCTTCTCGCCTGCTCGCGGCTTGCGATAGCGGGCCATCCGCACATTTTTCGCGGTCGAGCCAATCCTCACGTAGGCGGCTACGCTGCGGTTGTCTCGCCCGCGAAAAATGCACGGCTGACCCACTCTCCCAAGCCTGATGACGCCGGGGGGATTGAGAGGGGGGAAGGTTTGGGTCCGTTCGAACGCGGCGAGACAGAAAAGGTTTTGGAGATTCCCAAGAACCGTTTTCAGCGGCGGCTCTTGGCGAGTCCTTAAGCTTTGGAGATGGCGGCAGCAGCGATAAAGGTTCTCAGGCCGCCGGGGGCATTCCCTGCCCGACGCCGGCCAGAATGTGGTCCACGAACAGCCGGACCCGCTGGGGCAGCTGGCTGGAGCCCATGACCAGGTTCACGTCGTGCGCGAACCCGCCGCTCCACTCCGGGAGCACGCGGACCAGCCGTCCGGCCTTCTCGTCCGCTTCCGCCCGTTCCTTCCGGATCAGGGTGACGCCGTGCCCGGCCAGGGCGAAATCACGGCACATCTCCACCGAACCGAAGGTGTATTGCGGGATCACCTCCACGGTCACCTGCCGTTTGCCGTTGTGCATGGGCCAGCGCCGCCCGAACCGCTCAAGCACGATGCACGGCAGGCGGGCCAGGTCGCGGGGTTCCTCGGGGACGGGATAGCGCTCGAACAGCCCGGGCGAGGCGTAGAGGAACGGCTCGACGGTCAGCAGCCTGCGGGCCACCAGGGACGGCGCGATGGTTGAGCCGATGAGAACGGCCACGTCATAGGGATCGGTGCGCATGTCCACGGGGTGCTCCACGAAGGTCAGCTCCATCTGGATGTCGGGCCACTTGGCCGCGAAGTCCAGCAGCGTGTCCTTGAGCAGGTGCTCGTAGGTGTCCTGGAACATGCAGACGCGGATCAGCCCGGACGGGTTCCGCATGTTCCCGACCACGGACTCGTAGGCCTTGCGCACCTCGTCCAGGATGTAGCCGCAGCGGTCCAGGAGGTACGCCCCGTTGTCCGTGGGCTCCACGTTGCGCGTGTCGCGGTAGAAGAGCGGCATGCCCATGCGCTCCTCGAGCAGCTTGATGCGCCGGGACAGGGTCGATACGCCGATACCCAGTATTTCCGCCGCCTTGGTAAAGCTCTTCTGTCTCGCGACCTCCACCAGCAAGGGAACGTCGGCCAGAAAATCCTGCATGATTATGCCCCTCCATGGAAAAGAGTTTTCCGTAAAGGCTCTTTATTTTACTCATGGGCATGGTATGAGAAGGCATGTCAAAAGACAACCTTCCCGCGCAAGAGCGGGCACGGACGTAAAACCACAGGAGCAAGACATGACGATGCAAACCATGTTGGACGGCACGGCCGCCTTTTTGGATTATCTGGGCCTGAACGAGGAGCCCTTCGGCGTCCACTACGCCGATACCCTGCCGGAGAACGCCTACGGCCCGAGGACCGGCGTGCCCATCTCGCGCGAGCTGGAGGACCGGCAGGAGCTGGACATGCAGGAGGTCATGAAGTCTTTCTCCTGCGTCATGGGCAACATCTGGCTGGCCCGGAAGAAGGGCGGGGCCGCGTTCGTCTCCACGGAAGAATACGGCTGCCTCGGCGGCGTGTACTATTCCGGCATGCTGAAGCCCCATTTGCGGTTCATCGAGCACTACGTGTCCACCGGCTTCGAGGGCACCCCGCTCCAGGGCGAACGGTACATGCCCAACCCGGACGCCATGCGCGACTTTCTGCTCGAGGTGAACCCCCGCAAGGCCCCCGGCAAGTACTGCATCTTCAAGCCGCTCTCCCGATTCAAGGACGGCGAGGAGCCGGAATTCGTCATCTTCTTCGCCCGGCCCGAGGTCCTGACCGGCCTGCACACCCAGGCGGCCTTCACCACCGGCGACATGGACTGCGTGGCCTCCCCGTTCGGCGCGGGCTGCACCAACATGATCGCCTGGCCGCTCTATTACAAGGAAAGGGGGGTGGACAGGGCCGTCATCGGCGGGTTCGACCCATCGGCCCGGAAGTTCATGAAGACCGACGAGCTGACCTTCACCGTCTCCCTCGGTCTCTATGAAAAGATGCTGGCCGCCCTGCCCGAGTCCATGTTCACCCACGAGACCGATTGGAAGGGCGTGCGCAAGAAGGTCGAGCGCAGCGCCAAAGCATGGGGCGAGGCCGAGTCCTGAGAATGGGCATGCCGGTGATTCCGCCGGCCTGCTGCGGATATCGTGGGGGAATGGACGAACTGATCTGGGCGCGGCGATCGAGGCCGCGCCTTTTTCCTGTCCGGCTATTCGCCGCAGGGCACGCCGTGGGACTTGTAGATCTCGCCCAGGTCGCGGATGAGCTTCTTGTTGTTGAAGACCGCATGGGCGCGTTCGACCGCGGCCGGGATGATCGTCCGGCGCAGGTCGTCGTCGGTCAGGGCACGGCGGATGATCCCGGCCAGGGCGTCGGGGTCGTTGGACGGGCAGAGCAGGCCGGTCCGTTCGTGGGTGACGAGCTCGGGCACGCCGGACACGTCGGTGGCGGCCACGGGCACGCCGGTGGCCATGGCCTCGGCGACCACGTTGGGGATGCCGTCGCGGTCCCCGTCCCTGGCCTCGCGGCAGCCCAGCGTGAAGCAGTCGGCGTGGTTCAGGAGCTCGATGACCTCGTCGTGGGTGATGGTCCCGGGCAGGGTGGTCACGTCCTCCAGCCCGAGGGAGCGGACGAGGTCGCGGACCCTGCGGTTGAACTTGGCCTTGCCCTCGCCGACCAGGGTGTAGCGGAAGTCAAGCCCCTGTCCGCGCAGCCTGGCCAGGGCCTCGAGCACGGTGTCCAGCCCCTTCTTCTCCACGAACCGGGCCACGGTCAGGATGTGGTATGGCGGTTCGGCCTCGGGTCGGCGGCCGTTGGGCGAGAAGAGGTCGAGGTTGATGCCGTGGTACACGCAGTGGATGGGGTTGCCGTTCGCCACATGGTCGCGCAGGTACCGCTCGTTGTAGCGGGTGCAGGTGACCACGAACTTGGCGCGCTCGACCTTGTCCCGGATGCGCTCCGGGTCCTGGGTGTAGATGTCCTTGGCGTGGGCCGTGAAGGAGAAGGGGACGCCCGCCAGGAAGGCGGCGTACATGGTCACGGTGGTCGGTGTGTGGGCGAAGTGGCCGTGCAGGTGGGCCAGGTTCACGCCGTCGTCCAGGACCGACTTCTGCACGATGTAGCCCGCCTGGAGCATGTGCTTGACCCAGGTGTGCTTCTTGGGCGCCAGCTTGAACCGCTTGCGCATCAGCTTGAGGCACTCGCGGTAGCGGCCGGGCATGCGCAGGAACAGGCGGACGTTGTGGTAGAGCAGCCGGGGCAGCCCCCAGAGCATGGATTCGGGCAGGTAGGTGACCCGGGCCTTGATCCGCTTGATGGACTCGTGGGAGAAATTCTCGCGCGGGGCGCGCATGGAGTAGATGTGGATGGTGAAGCCCATCTCTTCGAGCAGGCGGATCTCGTTGGAGATGAAGGTCTCGGAAATGCGCGGATACCCCTTGAGCACCATGCCCAGGGTCTTCTTGCCGGAAGGGGCGGACATCAGCAGTGCTCGCGGAAGTATTGGAGGCGTTCGCGCATGACCTTGAGCCCGGTCATGGCGAAGGTGTCCAGGGCCGAGGTGTAGGGCGTGGGGTCATCGAGCAGGGCGTTGATCTTTTCGCGCATGGTCTCGGGCGTGACGTCGTCCCAGCGGATGTAGTCGCACAGCCCCTGGCCCTTGAAGACCTGGGCCCGGATGAGCTGTTCCTGGCGCGGATTGTCGCGGGGGATGATCAGGGCGGGCTTCTTCAGGGAGAGGATCTCGCACATGGTGTTGTAGCCGCCCATGGAGACCACCAGGTCGGACTTGGCCATGCGTTTCTCCATGTTGCGCACGAACGGCTTGATCTGGACCTTGAGGGCGCGGGCGCGGTCGGCCAGCTCGTCGAGCCGCTCCAGGGAGAGGAACGGGCCGGTGATCATCAGGGTCTTGAAGTCCACGGTCCCGTTGGTCTCGAGCATCTTGAGGTAGGTGTCGAGCACGGTGTAGCCGTCCCCGCCGCCGCCGATGGTGACGATGACCTGCTTGTGCTTGCGGCTGGTCTTGCGGGAGCGCGGGATGAAGCGCGGGATGTAGCCGGTGAACACGGTCTTGGCCGCGATGTCGTCCGGGAAGGCGTATTCGGTGATGGGGTCGTACATGGACTTGGTCCCGTAGACCCAGATCTCGGAGTAAAGATCGCGCAGGACCTCGGGAAATTTCTTGCGCTTCCAGTCGGCGCGGGTGGACTCGGCGTCGTCCAGGATGTCGCGCAGGCCGAGGACCACGCGCGAGCAGGGCAGGTGCTTGCGCATCCACTTCAGGGTCGGCAGGACCTCGCCCTTGAGCCCGGTGGGGACCTTGTCCACGATGAGCAGGTCGGGCTTGAAGCTCTTGGCCGTGGCCGAGATGATCTTGGTGCGGATGGAGATGGCGATCTTGGGATCGACCTTGATGGAGTGGGGCACGTAGACCACGTTGGTCTTCTTGATCATGCCGGGGATGCGCACGAAATCGATGCCGCGCGGCATGGTGTACCGGCCGACGATGGGCGAACCCGTGACGATGAGGATGTTCACCTCGGGCCCGACCAGGTTCCTGGCGATGGCCATGGTGCGGCGGATATGTCCCAGACCGTAGGTGTCGTGGGAGTACATCAGGATGTTGTAGGCTTTCGATTCCATGGGTATCCGCGGGTCACAAAAAAAGCCGGACAGTCCATCTTCTCCGGCAACGAGCACACATTATAGGCTTGTGCGGTTTCTGTCCAGAACAGGCCGGGGGCAATCCGCCATTTTCCGGAAATCACCGGGAGGCCGCGTCCGCGTTGACGTCCAGGCAGATGCCGGGGTCGAAGTCCGGCCCGTCCGCGCGGGCGCCGTCGAGGTTGGCGGCGTACAGCGGGTTGTCCGGCCGCGCCTTCAGGGCGCGCTCGAAACGGCGCACGGCCGCGTCCGCGTCGCCGCGCCGCCAGGCCAGCACGCCGAGGTTGTTCTCGCCGCAGGGATGGCCCGGCGAGGCCGCCATGGCCCGCTCGAAGGCCGTCAGCGAGGCGCCGTTTTCGGCCACCACCGCGAACTGGACGCCCTCCACCAGGGCGGCCTGGGCGTCGCTGAGGCGCACATGGTCCAGCCCCCGGCAGGGGCAGCGCTTCTTGGTGCACGGCGGGCAGCCATCAAAGAGGGTGACCTCGTCCATGACGTTGCCGAGCACGGTCTTGTCGCCGGGGCAGCGGAACACGGTCCCGTCCGGCTCCATGCGCAGCAGGGTGCGGCCCGCCGAGCAGGGCAACCCCTCGAAGTTGAAGGCCACCTTCCGGCCCTGTTCCGGATGGTCGGCGAAGATGGCCCGGGCCCGCTCGCCGTAGGCCTCGGGGTAGCGCCGCCCGTCGAAGCTCCCCCGGAAGGGGCGCGGGGTGATGCGGATGCCGTGCTCCGCGAAAAAGGCGACGTCCCGGTGGAAGCGCTCCTCCAGGGTGGGGTGGACCACGTAGTTGACGATGATCTCGAACCCCTTGTCCAGGAGCAGGCGGGCGTTTCGGATGAAGGCGTCCACGCCCTTGACCCGCTCGCGCTCCTCGATGTGCAGGGCCACGTACAGGTTGTGGACCCGCGCGGGGTCGATGCGCCGGGCGAACTCGGCGACCTTGGAGGACACCGACAGGTTGGTGTCGATGCCGATGACGTGGGTCGTCGTCAGGGTCTCGCAGATCTCGATGATGCCGGGATAGATGAACGGCTCGCCGCCGGTCAGGCCGACCTTCCACGTCTCGCCCGTGCCGTCGAGGAAGTCCTTGATGCGGGCCGTGTCCAGTGTCTCGGTGACAGGGGTGTTGTCGTGGGGAAAATAGCAGTATTCACAGCGGAAATTGCACTTCCGCGTCATGTTCCAGATCAGTGAGTTGCAGGGGACGTTCATGCCGTTCTGGCCTCCGTGCTTGGTCCTGCCACATTGTCCGTAAAAATGCCAGTGCGGGTGGTGGCTTTTATTGCCAAGCTCTGTTACAACCATCGTCCCATGACAGCCGACTCTATGAACATCCTGTTGCGTGAACTGGACGCCTGGAAGGACGCGGGTGCGACCGCCGAATTCTGGTGGCGTGACGACGACGCGGCCGAACCCACCGTGCCCCTTGACCGGCTCGTCTCCCTGAGCGGCCGGTTCGGCGTGCCCTGCGGCCTGGCCACGATCCCGGTCCGGGCGGGCGAGCCGCTGCGCAAGACCGTGTCCCACGCCCACCTCGTCTGGGTCCTGCAGCACGGCTACGCCCACAAGAACCACGCCCCGTCCGGCTCGGGCGCCTGGGAGCTCGGCCAGCACCGGCCCAAGTCCGTGGTCATGGACGAGCTCAGGCAGGGCATGGGCAAGCTGACCCAGCTGTTCAAGTTCCAGTTCGTGCCCGTCCTGGTGCCGCCGTGGAACCGCATCGACCCGGAGCTTTTGTTCTACCTGCCGGTCCTGGGTTTCCGGGGGCTGTCCTCCGGCTACAAGAAATCTCGTCCCGAGCCGCCCGCCGGTCTGCGCGTGGCCGACGCCCACTGCGACGTGCTCCACTGGAAGGACAAGCCCAACGTGCGTTTTGCCGGAACGGAGAAGTGCCTCCACTTGTTGGCGGACCATCTGAAGGACAAGCGTACGGGCGAGGCCGATCCCGGCGAGCCCACCTGCCTGCTGACCCACCACATGGCCATGGACGCGGACGCCTGGGCGTTCGTGGAGGCGCTCTTCGCGGCGACCACGGCCCATCCCTCGGCAAAGTGGCTTTCTCCGGCCGACATCTGGCCCTCCAAGGACTGATTCCGGCCCCGCGGGCAACCGATTCGTGTTGTTCGGCACCGAACTGGTAGGTTTCTGCTTGCACACTGCGGGCGAACGATCTACCGTCCCTGTCGAACCACTTCCCCGAGGATTGCCATGACCGCTACACTGCGTCCCATGAAGACGGCGGACATAGACGACGTCTGTACGCTCCTGCATGAGCATATGAATCCGAACTTCCCCGAGAAGCGTTGGAAGGCGCTTTTCTCCCCGGTCTGGTGCGCCGAAAAGCACGACCTGGGCATCGTGGCCGAAGATAACGGCCGCATTGTGGGCGTGCACGGCCACGTCTGCTCCTACCGGGTCATCGACGGCCACAGGGAGCGGTTCCGTAATTTTTCCTCCTGGTACATCCTCAAGGACTACCGCAGAAGCGGACTCGGCTCGGCCATGGTCGAGATGGCCTCCGCCGATCCCGAGGTGACCTGCACCGTCTTTTCCCTGTCTCCCAAGCAGACCGCGTTCTTCAAGACGCTCGGCATGAGCGTGCTCGATGAGGAACGGCTGCTGTGGCGCAAGACCGGCAAGCGGTACGACAACCTCGAGCTGGTCAGCGATCCGGTCAAGATCCGGCAGTGGTGCGACCTGGGTGACATCCGCGTCTTCGACGACCATCACGACCTGCCGGTCATCCCGGTTCTGGCCATGACCAAGTGCACCCAGTGCCTGCTCTTCCTGTCCCGCGCCGTCAAACACGGCGGCGTGGTCTACTACGACGTGCTCTACCGCTCCAATCCGGGCATGTTCACCGACCGGGTCCAGGACATCGCCGAGGCGCTTCTGCCCGACGAGGACTGCGTGCTGGCCGCGGACCGTCGGTTCACGGAGCACGACGCCGGGGGCGAGGTGGAGATCATCAAGTCCCCGAGGTTCTTCAAGTCCGCGCGGGTGCAGCCCAAGGATATCGACCTGGCCTATTCCGAGATTCCCCTGCTGGGGCTCAAGCTCGACTAACGTCCGCTCTTGCCCAAAATCGTCCTGCAGGGTAGATAACAGGGCATGAGCGAAGAAAAAACACATCCCACGGCCCTGGAAGCGCCCGAAGGCGACGTCACGCCCCTGACCCTGAGCCTGGTGGGCAGGCTGCTGGCCCAGTCCCGGCACAGCCCGCGCAAGCGCATGCTCCAGAAGCTGCACAAGTCCCTGGACGCCTCCGCGCACCGCATGTTCAACGCCATGCAGCCCGGCACCTACATAATGCCCCACCGGCACCTCGATCCGGCCAAGGAAGAGACCGTCCTGGTCATGGCCGGGTCCATGCTCTTCATCCGTTTCACGGACGACGGCGAGATCGCCGACCAGGTCCTGCTCCAGCCCGGCACCGAGACCTTCGGCGTGGACGTGGCTCCGCACGTCTACCATACCTACGTGCCGCTCAAGCAGGACACCCTGGTCTTCGAGTGCAAGACCGGCCCGTATTCGGCCGAGACGGACAAGGAGGTGCCTGACTGGGCCCCCCGCGAAGGCCCCGAGGCCGAATCGTACCTCCTGGAGCTGCTCAAGACCCTGGCCGCCAAGGCCAGTGCCGAGGCCGAGGCCGTCAAGGCGGAGCGGGGCGGAGAGCCGGACCAATAGCCGCGCGGCGGTCTTGCCGCCCGGCACCGAATACAGTACACGGGGTAAGTTTTTCCCGTAAGGAGATCTCCCCGTGAACACCCGCGCCCTCCGCGCCGACATCCTGCTTTTCGTCACCGCTGCCATCTGGGGCCTGGCCTTCGTGGCCCAGCGCGTGGGCATGGAACACGTCGGCCCCCTGACCTTCAACGGCATCCGCTTCGCCCTCGGGGCGCTGGCCCTGGTCCCGCTCATCCTGGCCATGGAAAGGCGGCGCGCGCCCGACAATGCCGGGGCGGACAAGAAACGCATGCTCATCGGCGGCGGGCTGCTCGGCATCGCCCTGTTCGTCGGGGCCTCCCTGCAACAGATCGGCCTGGCCGGTCCGCAGCTGGCCGGGTTCGGCCTGGAGGCGTCCACCGCGGGCAAGGCCGGGTTCATCACCGGGCTGTACGTGGTCCTGGTGCCCATCTTCGGCCTGCTCCTGGCGCAGCGGCCCGGCTGGGGCACCTGGATCGGCGCGGGCCTGGCCGTGGTCGGCATGTACCTGCTGTCCGTAACCTCGGACCTGACCATCTCCTTCGGCGACCTGCTGGTCTTCATCGGCGCGTTCTTCTGGGCGGGCCACGTCCTGCTCGTGGGCAAGCTTTCCCCCGGCCTGGACGGGGTGGACGCCATCAAGCTGGCCACCATCCAGTTCGCGGCCTGCGCGGTCCTGTCGCTCATCGGCGCGGTGGCCACCGAGGAGATCACCCTGACCGGCGTCGTGGGAGCAATCCCGGCCATCGCCTACGGCGGGCTCATGTCCGTGGGCGTGGCCTACACCTTCCAGGTGGTCGCCCAGCGCGACGCCCAGCCCGCGCACGCGGCCATCATCCTCAGCCTGGAGTCGGTATTCGCCGCCATCGGCGGCTGGCTGATGCTCGGGGAGGTGCTTTCCACCCGTGGGTTGATCGGGTGCGGGCTGATGCTCGGCGGCATGCTGTTGAGCCAGTTGAAGCCGTAGCGGCGTCTTCATTGCCTTTTGAGAGAAAAGGAAGGCCGCCCTTTTGGGCGGCTCTTTTTATGGGATAAGATGCGCGCCTGCGGCACGCGAGAGGCGCCGTGCGGGGCTGCGCCCCTGCACTTGCTCCATGCCCTGCGCGGGCGGCGGTTCTTTTTTGCTTGCCCAAAAAAGAACCAAAAAAGGGCCTTGCGCGCGGTGTGGCCGCCCGAAGGATCGTCGGCGAGAATCCGATCCGCTCGGGGCGGCTCCACACCGGGAAAAGTAGAGGGCGCGCCTTTGCGGGAAGCGAGCCGCTTTGGAAGTACGCCGGATCCCGGAGGGAGAGCCGCCACCCCTTCGCGGTCGGCTTCTAGGCCGTCGATCCAGGGCTCAAGCTGGTCTGCTCCTCTTCGGTCGCTCGGGTGTGGCGAGCGTGGATTATCGGGAGGGTGCACCTGGGTTCGGGACGCCCTGCAAAGAAAGCCGCTGTTGGACGCGGGGCGTCCAAGGCGCTCCACCGAGCTTGGGAGGGCTTATTGGTGGGCGGGATAACGGGCCAAACGCGATGGAATGAGACGACTTACAGCGACGGGCAATCGGAAGCGGGGCCTAGAGCCCGTCTCGGGCGGCAAAGCGCAGGCTGGATCGCGTCTGC
>NZ_JBGLYH010000134.1:0-600 GCF_041414475.1 Pseudodesulfovibrio karagichevae | reverse complement strand
GGACCACGGACACCCCGCCCTGCCGGTGCACGGCCACGGGATAGGACGAGCGCGCCCGGGCGGCCATGCCGTAGGCCTCGCTCGCCACCAGCCAGCCGTCATTGGTCCGGCCGATGTAGAAGGACTGGCCCGAGCCCTTCTGGGCCAGGAACTGCGAGTCGAAATCGTTCAGGTTCTGCATGACCACGGCCAGCGAGCCCTCGCAGCGCCTGAGCACGTTGCGGAAGCGCTCCTCGGCGTCGCCCACGTCCTCCACGCCCAGGTGGAAGAGCACGGGCAGGATCTTGGCGTCGGTCGAGATGGCCGGCGGGATGTGCGCGCCCTTGGCCAGGACCGTCTCCTCGACCAGCGTGCGGTAGTTGTCCACGTCGCCGTTGAGCACGAACATGGTCTTTTCCAGGCCCGTGGACATGTCGCCCTCCACCAATCCATCGACGGGATGGCAGTTGGGCACGGAGATGATCCCGTTGGACGCCCAGCGGGTGTGGGCGATGATGTTGAGCGTCTGCAGGCCTGCGGACATGGCCCACAAAAGGTCGTCATGCTTGATGAATTCCCTGAGCGCCGCGCCGTTGTCCCCGAGCTGGCCGACCAGCTGGG
>NZ_JBGLYH010000133.1:0-681 GCF_041414475.1 Pseudodesulfovibrio karagichevae | reverse complement strand
CAAGCCGCTTGAGGAGCTGGCCGGGCGGTTTTATGAGCTCATGTCCTTCGGGCTGCATATGCGGCTGGTGGGGGATGCGGAGGCGCTGCGGGCACTTACGGGCATCCGGGACACCATCCGGGCGCTGCGCAACGCGGCGGCCGTGAAGCTGGAGCAGGGGCCGCGCACGGACGAGCTGGAGTCGCTGCGCGAGGCGCTGGACGACTATCTGTGGCAGATCGAGCGCGAGGTGCTGGTCAACGTGGACCGGACCCTGGCGCTCATGCCCAAGGATCTGGCCGAGGACGCGGACGCCCGCGACCGGCATTTCCTGGCCTGGGGGGCCGAGCAGGTGCTCCAGTCCATCGACAAGCTGGAGGTGCGCGGCCGCGACTCGGCGGGCGTGGCTCTGGCCTTTGTCCTGCCGGCCGGCGTGGACCCGGAGGCCGGTCTGACCCCGGCGCAGCGGCAGGAACTGGCCGACCGCAGCTCCATCAACAACGCCGACACCCGCCAGGTGCTGGTGCGCAGGCTCGCCGACGGCCGGACCGCCTGCCGCTTCCTGTACAAGGTCGCCCAGCTGGTCGGCCAGCTCGGGGACAACGGCGCGGCGCTCAGGGAATTCATCAAGCATGACGACCTTTTGTGGGCCATGTCCGCAGGCCTGCAGACGCTCAACATCATCGCCCACACCCGCTGGGC